>JBNMOV010000045.1:0-17653 GCA_051275765.1 Maribacter sp.
GGATATGTTTTATCGTGATAAAGTCTAATAAATTTAGTAAAAATATTAGGAAGCTGTTTAATCTAATAAAATCTAATGTTAGAAAGAAATCAAACCAAATAATTCTGCTCATCCAACAACTTTCCATTCTGACAACGAATGACTCGCCCTGGATAGGTTTCCAGAATATTATAATTATGTGTAGCAAAAATGACAGTGACCTTTTCCTTTTTGCTCAAATCTCGAAGTAATCTTACAATGTCATCAGCAGTTTCTGGATCTAGGTTTCCAGTAGGTTCATCTGCTAGAATGAGTTCTGGGCGATTGAGAAATGCACGAGCGATGACGACTCTTTGTTGTTCTCCTCCAGAAAGTTGGTGTGGAGATTTCCAACCTTTACCTTTCAAACCTACAGCAGTCAATACTTCGTCTGCTCGCTGCTCCATTTTCTTTTTATCCTCCCAATCCGTAGCTCTCATCACAAATTTCAAATTCTCATCCACCGTTCGATCTGCCAACAAATTAAAATCTTGAAATACTACGCCTAATTTTCTACGCAGTTTCGCATAGTTCTTCCAATTCAATTTCTTTAAATCCTCCCCTACTACTTTCGCTTCGCCACTATGAAGTGGCAAAGCACCATATAAACTCTTTAAGAATGAAGTTTTTCCACTACCCGTTTTTCCTACCAAATAGATGAACTCGCCCATACCAATCGTCAGATTTACCTCTCGCAAAACGACATAATCTTGTTGATGAATGGTACAATTCTTTATTTCGACAATCGGTTTTTGCAACGTTTTAGTATTTTGTAGTATTTAATCCGTGCTTTGGTAATGACAGAATTCACCATAAAATTAACATACTTTCTCAAGTATAACAGTCTTATGACTATTACTCCAACAAAAAGACATAATTTTGTGTTCAAGAGTATGTTCAAATCTAACACTTTGGATTAAAAATGCCTCTTTTTTGATTATATTTTGTTACAAAATACTCACTACGCTACGGTGTAGCTCCGTTTTTTGTACCTCGTCTAATTAAAAAATTGATTATTTTTATTTTCAAAAGTTAATTTTAAACATACGCTCATTCTGGAATAATAATCATTAATAAGATGAAAAGAGGACATATCATTGCCATCATTCTAATTATAATCGGAATCGGTACACTTTTCAGTGTATTCGGAGACATGGCTAAGTACAGCACATTCGCAGAATCGAGTAAGAATCCAAATTTAGTAAAAGTAGTTGGCGTATTATCCAAGAATAAGCCAGTGAATTACGATCCAGAAGTCGATCCTAACTATTTCTCTTTTCATATGAAAGATCAAGATGGAGAGGAAAAGGAAGTTGTCATGAATGCTGCAAAGCCTCAGGACTTCGCCAAATCTGAAAAAATCGTATTGACAGGAAAAATGAGGGGAGATAAATTCGTAGCATCTGATATGCTCCTCAAATGTCCATCCAAATATAAAGACGAAGAAATTCTCGTAAGAAGCGCTCGATGACAGTTAGCAGTGAACAGTTACCAGTAAACAGTAAGGAAATGTTGAACTTTAAGGCGTAAAATTGTGTGATATAATTTCACTCCAACATCCAAAAGTTCAATTATCTATAAAAAACTGTTCATTAGCAACTATTCATTGGCAACTGTTCACTGGTAACTGTAAACTGGTAACTGAAAAATGGAAGAGATTAAATATATAGGGGAACATCTTTGGGTAGGTCAATTAGGACATCTATTCATTGTCACGAGTTTTATAGCTTCGTTATTAGCGATAATTTCCTACTATTTCGCAGAAAAAAGAAAAGACACTGAAGAAGCTATTGGCTGGAAAAAAATGGGTCGATACGCATTTTTAGCTCATGGAATCAGTGTATTCAGCATCATTGGATTGATATTTTATATCATGATAGAAAGGATGTATGAATATGCCTATGCTTTCAATCACGTTTCTGATGATTTGCATATCAGCTATATTCTTTCTGCATTTTGGGAAGGACAAGAAGGTAGTTTTCTGCTTTGGATGTTTTGGCATGTCGTATTAGGAATGATACTTTTAGTTCGTTCCAAATCATGGGAGAATGGCGTTATGCTGTTCCTTTCCTTTATACAATTCGTCCTTTCTTCCTTCTTATTAGGAATTTATATTGGAGATACTAAAATAGGTATCAATCCATTCGAATTGCTACGTGATACGATGAACATTCCTTTGTTTAATAGAGCAGATTATCTTACAGAAATCACAGGAACAGGGCTGAATCCATTATTACAAAACTATTGGATGACCATTCATCCGCCTACCCTATTTTTAGGATTTGCATCCGTTGCAGTTCCTTTCTGTTTTGCTGCGGCAGGACTTTGGACAGGACGCTATAAAGAATGGCTAAAACCAGTTTTACCTTGGGCTTTATTCTCTGGTGCTATACTCGGAACAGGAATTTTGATGGGTGGTGCATGGGCTTATGAAGCCTTGAGTTTTGGAGGATATTGGGCATGGGATCCAGTGGAGAATATGTCATTAGTTCCTTGGATTATCTTGATGGGCGGAATGCACATGAACGTAGTTGCAAAAGCTACAGGACATTCCATAAAGGCAACAATGATGTTCTATCTCAGTTCATTCATCTTTGTATTTTACTCTACTTTTTTGACTCGTAGTGGCGTTTTAGGTGATTCATCTGTACATGCCTTTACCGAGTTAGGTTTGGAATGGCACTTGGTCATTTCTTTGTTATTATTTGTTGCTGTGGCAGCCTTTTTATATATCAAAAACGATAAGAAAATACCTGTTCCAGAAAAGGAAGAATCCCTTTCTTCTAAGGAATTTTGGATGTTCATTGGTTCATTAGTCTTTTTGATTTCTGCATTACTCATTTCATTAACCACATCTATTCCTGTTTTCAATAAAATAATGGATTTTGTAGGATGGATAGCAGGCATGGATTTTACAGATTTCCACAGAGCTATTCCAGCAGATCCAATTGCACATTATAATAAGTATCAAATTTGGGTAGCACTCTTCATTGGTGTACTTTCTGGTTCGACTCAATTTCTACGTTACAAAGAAAAGAATTTTGCAAATTGGAAACCTAAATTCGCAAAACACATTGGTATTATTTCCTTGATTGCTCTAGGAATCACCATCGCTTCTGCACAGATTATTGACATGAATGCTTGGCAATATTATATATTGGCATTTGGTTGTTGGTTTGCAGTAGTAGCTAATATAGATTATTTCATTACCACTTTACGTAGTAATCTTAAACTAGTGGGTTCTGTATTTTCGCACATTGGTTTTGGTTTGATGTTGATAGGTTCTTTAATTTCTGGACTGAATAAACACCATATTTCTACCAATAAATTTGCCCAAAAGGGCATGATAGAAGGCTTTGTAGAAGAGGATTATAATAAGAATATCCTTTTAATTAAGAACAAGCCCATGTTCATGAAGGGTTATGAAGTGACTTATAGTGACGATACGATTTCTGGAGTAAATAGAACGTTTACTGTCAATTATAAAAAGAAGGATGAAGAAGGAAAAACAGTAGAGGAATTCGACCTTTATCCTAATATCATTTATGAAAAAACATTCAAAAAAGTAGCGGCTTCCAATCCTTCGACGAAGCACTATATCAACAAGGATATATTTACACATGTAGCTTCATTGCCAAGGGCAGAAACTGATCCAGAATATGCCAAATCACTAGAAGATAGCTTGGGATATTTGCCACATCAATTAATAGAAGGTGATACTTTCCAGACTGCTAAAATAGAAGGTAAATTACTAGGCACTGCCATCAATCCAAAGCATCCAGATTATCAAGCGATGCCTGGCGATTTTGCATTGGGTGTGAATATGCTCATCACAGATAAAGAAACAGGCAGAGAGTTCAATATCAGACCAATGGCTGTAATACGTGGAGCGAGAATCATTCGTTTCCCTGAGTATATCAGCGAATTAAATGTCAAGGTGAAACTAACACCAGATATATTCGATGAAGTATTCGTAAGAGAGGATGAACTGGAGTACAAGCCTTATACGATACAACAAAAATCATCCTTCAATCATCTAGGAACGAAGATTACTTTCAATGGTTTTGGTAACGATCCTACTTCGCCAGATTATATGGCACAAGAAGGCGATAAAGCTTTCAATGCTATCCTTGATTTCAAGAAAAATGGTAAGGATTACTCAGGAAAACCAATCTATTTCATTCGTGGAGGAATGCCTTATAATATCAAGGATGAGATCATGGAATTAGGCTTACATTTCAAAATAGCAGATGTAGATCCAAAGGCTCAGAATATCACTATCTTAGTCGCACAAGCTGAACCTCGTGAAGAACGAATTACTGTCCAAGTAGCAGAAGAAGTCCCTTCTAGCGAATATATCGTTTTGGAGGCGATTGTTTTTCCAGGTATCAATCTGTTTTGGTTTGGTTCTGTGATGATGATGTTTGGATTGTTGTTGGCGATGTTTAGGAGGTGGTTTCAGTAGAGACGCAATACTTTGCGTCTCCCACCCCAATTTGGGTTTACCATTTGGGTTTACATAAAAAAATTGAATCATTAGATTTGTATTTCATATCGTTTTTTATTCGTTGATTTTTTGTTCTTGTAATTTTGTTTGGCAAGACGCAAAGTATTGCGTCTCTACTCACTGAAAAATGAAAATAACCATTATAGGATCGGGAAATGTAGGTTATCATCTTAGCCAAAGACTAAAGGAAGTCGGACATACTATATCACAAATATTCAGCAGAAAGACAACTAAAGTCTTACGAATTTCTAGGATTATAGGAGCGATACCCATTGATAATTTGTCTTCTCTACAAGCAGATGCAGATCTTTATATCATCGCTGTGAAAGATGATGTGATAGGTTTAGTGGCTGAGAAAATGCGAAAGAAATTGCCAGAAAATACTTGGGTAGTGCATACTTCAGGTTCTGTACCTAGTACGGTTTTATGTCCTTATTTCAATAATTATGGCATTTTTTATCCTTTGCAGACCTTTTCTATCAGTAGAATGGCGGATTTTCTGAATATTCCTATTTTGATAGATTCCAATACGGAATTGATGAAAGATCGACTACATCAACTAGCAGAAACAGTCAGCCCGAAAGTATATCATATCAATGATGAACAACGAGCTAAACTTCATGTCACAGCCGTAATGGTCAATAATTTCACGAATCACCTCTATGCGATAGCTGAAGATATTTTGCAAAAGGAGGAATTACCTATGGAAGTATTGATTCCACTTATTCAAGAAACCTCTAATAAAGTATCGCTCTTTCCTGCCAAAGATATGCAAACTGGTCCTGCTAGACGTGGCGATGAAGACACTATTCAACGTCATTTGGATTTCATGGGGAATCATGAAGAGTATAAAGAAATTTATGAAGTTTTGACAGCTAGCTTGAAGCGAATGTATGAAAAGAAAAATGACTAATTAAGAAACAGATATTCGTAGATTGCATCTACTTCAATTATCATCACTAATTCTAAAAGGAATATAAATATTAACCATGCAGCTTCTATGATCGCCTACAGTTAATACAGATTCCTGTTTGATGACAGTGCCATTAGAATATTCTGCAGGCTTCCAACTGGGCATATTGCAAATCGTTTCTAATAATAATTTATCTACTTTTTCGTCCTTGGATGGTTCTAATAAAAGGGCATCTATGATTTGTCCTTCTTCATTTATCGTGAACTTCACAGCACTCAAAGCATTTTTTTTGAAAGTTCCATTAGGGAATTTATCAATAGCATTCTTTAAATATTGTTCTAATTGTTGCTGTCCACCAGCATATTTCGCTTTGTTAGCAGGAGCTATTTTAAATGAAAAATCTTGGTTTTGAATCTCATTATAACTCAATGTATTTTCTGGCATATATCGAACCTTAACAGAAACATCTGTCCCTGCATCAGCTATTTTTATGATCTTCTTTTGCTCTTGGCTAAGCGTATCATTTTCACTCTCCGCTTTGATCAACTTTCCTTCATGAAGAACTGAAACCTCCACTAAAGTATATTTCTTCACCCATGATGGCCTATACAAATGATTGAAATCAGCTAAGGTCTGAACTTCCTCCAATTTTTCTTCTGCAACGGTAATGGACGAATAGAATCTATTCACTTCGTATCCCATTTCAAAATCAGAACTGTCTTGTGAAGAAATAAAATGAGGAAAAGTAAGTGCAATGAAAAGCAGTATAACTAGTTTATTCTGGATATTTTTCATCGTATTAATTTATTATTAATTGGTTAATAACTCAATTATAAATTTAAGCACATTCCATGCTTCCATGCTTATCCAGTATGTAAATTAGTGTAAAAGGAGTGTAAATATATCTTCAGCAAATCGGAAATATTCGAAATTTACGAAGTTTTGGTTGAGCAGGGTTCTACCTCTAGCTAAGCTTAAACTTCAAAAGTCTTTGAGACTTTCGAAGTTGGGGAGGAGTAGAAGTTTTAATACATAAACTCCCAAGCCGTTCTATATGCTCCATATGCTTCCACATATTCTATAAAATCAGAATAAAAACTATGGCTGCCAATAGTCGCAGAATCTCCTATAATAATGAGTTTTTTCTTGGCACGAGTCATCGCTACATTCATACGACGAGCATCTGAAAGGAAACCAATTTGCTGCTTTTCATTAGAACGAACGAGGGAAATATAAATAATATCTCGTTCCTGTCCTTGAAAAGCATCTATCGTATTAATGGTAATGACGTTTTGCAATGACTCAAGTTTAGGATCTTCTCTGGATATTTCCTCCATCGTTTTCACTTGTTCTCGATAAGGAGAAATGATACCAATACTAGGAAGGTTTTCTTCATCGAAATGCGTCATCAATTGATACAAGTGTTCTTGTAGAATTTGAAATTCATCTGGATTGCATTTAGAGCCAGATTCTGAATTGACTTTTTCTTCAAATCCACTGCCAGCCGTATCTATGAATTCCAAAGGATTTTCGCCTTCTATCCCCAAATCCCAATGTTCTACACTGACATCTGCGAGTAGTTTTCCATCATAAAATTGATCATTGGAAAAACCCATAATAAGATGGTTCATCCTATATTGGATATTGAGCAAATTGACTTGAGGGAATTTTTGAATACCTTTTTCTATCAATGTTACGCCTAAACCACGCTTAGCAGCAGCTTGTGATTTTACTGTTGGTGGTAATTGAAATGGATCACCTGCCAAGACCACTTTACTAGCTCTGGAAATAGGAATCCACGTCGCAGGTTCGAGAGCTTGTGCAGCCTCATCTATGATGACTGTTTCAAATTTATAACCATCCAAAAGAGAATGAATCGAATTAATCAAGGTGCAAGTCACTACATTGGCACTAGAAATAATCTGATCTAAAATACGTTCTTCCACCTGTCTCGCCCAATCAGATAATTCTCCAGCTTCCTTATATAATTCTTTTCGTTCTTGTCTAGCTGAGAAATCGAATGTTCGTTTAAATTTCCTTGCCTTACGACGAGCATCTGCTGCTTGAATACGTATTTTTTTAATGTTCTTAGCTTCTGGATGTTCAGCCAATCGTCCATCCAAAGTATGCTTAATCAATGACTCATCTACTCTAGATATATTTCCAATACGAACAACATTCAAGCCTTCATCTGATAGTTTTTCTGTCAATAAATCTACTGCTGCATTACTTGGTGCAGTGACGAGAATCAAATTTTCTTGTTTAGATAGTAGCTTAACTGCTTGTACAATAGTCGTTGTTTTTCCTGTACCAGGAGGTCCATGTAAAATAGATATATCATGTGCTGCCAAAATATTATTGACAGCTGCATTTTGTGATGGATTGAGGTGAGGTACTTCAATATGATGTACCAAATCCCTAAAACGAGGCTGACCTTTTCCTAAAAATATATCTCGAATTTCTGCTAATCTATCTCCTCTTGCCTTGAGTACTTTTTTGAGAATTTTTTCCATTTCCAAATAGGTCCTTTCATCAAAAAGGAGATCTATTCCAATGTTACTTTTATCTATCCAGTCTGGAACATCCTTAGAACGGAGTACGATTTTCATCTTATTCCTATCGATAAATTTAATCACGCCTGCTTCCTCAAGTGGTGGCTTGTCCTCTCTATTATAAAAAACATTGACAGGCATACCTGAACGAAAACGATGAGATTCATTCGTATTAGCAGTACGCTCCCCTACTACGAAAGCTCGTTCACCATAGGTATATCCACTTTTATTAATACGAAAAGGATACCAACAAAGTCCTTTTTCCTTTTTCTTAGAAAGAGGAAGGGATTGTACAAATTTACGGAATTGGATAAAGTCTTCTTCCTTCTCTACTTGTAAGGTTTCAATGAGGCGTTCGATCTCTTCTAGGTGTTTGTGTGGCATGAAGCGAAGGTAGGGATTTTTAGGGAGTAGGTAATAATTTAAAAATCATTTTAAACCTTTTAATAAAATGCTAGTCAAAGGAGCATAATTATTTTATTAGAGAATTAAATGTTTGTTAGAAATTTAATAATCAAACTCCTAACAAACGCTAAAACTACAGAGAAATGAAAAATGGAATCTTATTTATCGCAGTAATTTTATTGAGCACTTTCGCATCAGCTCATACGCCTATTATTCCTTCATTTGAAAAAGTAAGTTGGGAGAGATTAGGTTCTAAAAAAGTGAATTTTAGAGTAGAAAAGGATGTAATCAGAGTAGGCTTGAAAGATGGTAGATTTACCAAACTAAAAGTGCAAGTAACTGGAGGGCATCTGAATATGAGAAAAATGGTTGTAGAATATGCAAATGGTCAAAAAGAAGTCGTAACTATCAAGCATAATTTTTCTCCAAGAAGCGGATCTAGAGTAATTGATTTAGATGGAGGTAAAAGAGTGATTAAGGATATTACATTCTGGTATGATTCTAAAAATAGACCTGGAGGCAAAGCTACTGTCCATGTTTTTGGGAGGCACTAAAATTTAAAGCTATTTTATGTTATTTTAACAAAGAAAGGTGGACTATAAGTCCATCTTTCTTTGTTAAAGAGTTAATACATTTCTATTCGTAATAACATCTATTTCTTATATACTTTATAAGTGTTGTTATTGGTTTTAATAAAAAATAACCCTGAATTTAAATTGGATAAATCAACGATTATTCTTTCATTATCCAACTTAGTTATTTTGATGTTTCCTCTTACACTCCTTCCTTGAGAATCAAATATATCGAGTATACTAAATTCCTCAAAATGATGACTTATCATCGTTAATTGCTGATTAGTTGGATTAGGATATATTTCTATATCAGATTTTTCAGATGAGGGTATAAATACATTTTTTATAGCTGAATAGGAGTAATGACCATCAAAATCAATTTGTTTTAAACGATAATAACTCTCTCCTAAAAATGGATACTCATCAATCGCAGAATAACTGATTTCTATATTGGAATTTCCATTGCTGTTTATTTTATCCAGCTGCTCCCAATCCCTTCCATTTTTTGAACGTTCGGTGATGAAATAATCATTACTTATTTCTGTCAGTGTACTCCATTTTAAATGGACATTTTTATTGACAACTATCGCATCAAAATATAGTAATTCAATAGGTAAGGTAGGATTGATGTCGAGATTCAAGGTAATGATAGAATCACATCCTTGTTCATTTGTTAGTGTATAAGAAGCTGTATTATTATCTGTATAATAAGTGATTCCATCAATCCATGTTAGGGAATTTAATGCAGCTAAATTATCTATAGCAGAATTGTAATGAATATCAATATTCCAATCACCTGTAATCACAAACGGATTTCTTGTTAATTCTAAGGAATAACTGCCTTCATTATAGCCATCTACAAGTACCAAAGTATCTACAGAAGAAATCGAACTTCCATTGAATACCCAATCTTTATTGAAGTGATCCGCACTATTAAAATTAGGTATTTGTTCTAAAATATCTAGAGATTGTACAGCTATACCATTTGAACGAATCGTGCCATAAGCTTTTCCATAAAATCCATTTCCAGATATATCATCCACTATCGTCAAATCATTGCCACACACCTTATTCATCGGATAATAAGCCATTAAATGCTCCTCTTTCGGATGGTCAGCTTTCACTGTCGAACTCATTAACAGATCAATATCCATAGCATCCAATACTTCGTTCCATATCGTAAGTTCCGTTATTTTTCCTTCTAGATAATTTCCTTTAGAAAGATCGCTATCAAATTCTTGTCCTATAGAAATCAACGCAGTAGGAACGATGGTTTGGCTATCATAAAAAGTGGTTTCTGTTATACCATCGACATATATTTTCGTTTCTCCAGTTGTTTCATCATAAGTATAACCGATGTGATGCCATTCTCCATCTGTGATATTTGTTGTACCATAATGTACATTACTACCATCATAAATCCCTAGTTTCTCATTAGTTTCTACTCGTAAAAGACTAATATTACCTCCTGTAGCAGTATTGATTCCTAATACAGATTGTGGTTCATCAGAAACGGTAGCCGTTTGTTTTATCCACATAAATACTGAACGATTAATGGCTGAAAGCGTATCTCTCAAATCATTGATGGCTATCCAAGTATCATCTGATTTATCAAAATTAGCATAAGAAATATGATTGGTAAAAGAAGGAAAAACCAAATCTGACGGTGTACAAATAATCGTATCTTCTATATAAATCTGTATCAAACTAATCTCATCTGTGCATGCTCCAGGAGGACTAATACCATCCCTTAAAAATCCAAGTACATAACGCTTATTAGAACTATTGGCTGCACATGGAGGCCAATCAGGAGAAAATTCTGTGAGTGTCCAAATCGTATCATTCGTAGGAGAAAGATGTATATCTTCTAATCCTGGCGGGAATGTTATCGAAGCATAATTATTGTCAACATCAACAGTTTGACTTTGAATAGTATTCGTTCCAAATTCATAGCTAAAGCTTATTAATTTACTATTATTACCATTTCCATAACTAGTTGATACCCAAACATCTTTCTTATTTGGATTATCTAAATTCGTAGCTGTTCCTAGCCCTTGCATTTTTCCAAAAAGTCCATCATAAAATGGAAATGTTGGATTTACGTTTCCTGCATCGTACCACATTAATCTATTGTTTTCTGGAGTACTACAAGTGGTAGTTTCACAATTTTGAAAACTGCCTAACACAAGTTGTTCATCATCCCAATCATAGGAAACAAAAGAAGGATTAATAGGTAAACTATCCACAGGATGATTAATGGCTTTACGCAGAATATAGCCATAGTTATAAAATGAAGATTGATCAGCAGAAGGTACAGATTTAATACTATCCAATGGAAAAGCGTACATGGCATCTGTCGAACTTCTAGAATCAGGAGCATACAAAGTATCATTCACTATAGTCAATCCACCTGCGTGCATATCATAGAATGTGTTGTAATTTTCATCTACTAATAATACATGCCGGTATTTGATATCGTCCATATCAGAAATATCTACAAAGGAAACTCTAGAACCTCTATTGCGATAATCTGTATTCTGACCATTACAAGGGAAAGGATAATCCACTTCCCTGCCATACCAAGAAACTACAGAAAATTGTTTACAACCTACATTTATGCCTGTGATACCTTGAGGACGCCATTTTAATGTATTCGCATCATCACTCTGCCATTTATATCCAATGACAGCTGGAGAAACATCTCCTAATTCGGAAGAGCTGAGTTTGGTAGCTGTACGATTGAGATTTAAATCACATAAATCAACGACAGGGAATAAATCTGCTGAGTGTTGAGCAAAGGAATGTATTGTTATGGTCAATAGAAAAATTACAAAAAAAGGTAATCTATATTTTTTAAGTAAATCAAAATAAGACATACGAGCATGTTTAAAAACAACTTCAATGAGATGAATTGACCTTCATTATGGATCGTCTATAAAATCAATAGTGAAACGTATTTAATAAATTGAGCCAGAATAGGTAGTGATTTTTTCTTCTAAAATATTCAGAAAATCGTTGCATAGCCGTAGCTACGGAACGATTTTTTGTGTTTTTTAGAAGGAAAAAGAACAAGCATAATGGCTCAGGTTATTGAATTCGTTTCACATAGCAATAAAATTACATGAAAATTATCTAAAATAAGATGATAACAGTTGATTTAAAATTCAAAAGCCTGAATCCAATACGTACTGAATTCAGGCTTTTATATGCAAATTTGCATACAAGGAAACAGGAAAGTAATGAACCACCCCGAGGCAGAGCCATCAGGGTATCACTCTCGCAGGGCTTAACTCGAAAATTACTTTTCCGAGGTAGATCCTCAGAGAATTCTTTTTGATTAAAACACCGTTTCTATTAATCCCATAGCATCTTCCTCTACAATGTATGCATTTCCAAAACCTTTGGATTTTACATAAGATCTTACCTTTTCTGCTTCCGCTTTAGTATTGAATGTTCCAATACGATATCGTTTCCACTTATCGTCTGTTTTCATGTACAGTCTATCAACATTTCCTTTTAATATATTTATTTTTTCAGGAAATTTATTGTTGGTTTTAGACAAGGACATTAATTGGACAGCATAACCTTTACCTACTGATGCGGCTGGCATACTTCCAATATTAGGAGTGGTGGGCGATGGAACAGTCGGCGATATTCCTCCTCCTGCAGGTAGAGTGCTGGGGCTAGGAATACTAGGAACTGCTGGACCTTCTCCAATATTATCTGTAGGAAATAATAATTGGCTTCCTAAAATACCTTTGTCCGATCCATCTCCTGTCTCTACTTTAGTTCCTACACCTAGATAACCTAATTTACTGAACTGTATCATGTATGTTGTAGATGATTTTAATGCTAAGGCATATATTCCACCTGAACTTGAGTATGATTCTATTCGAGTACCATCTGATTGATTGAGTGCTTGTATCCTTACGACATTCAAGTTGACATCATTGATACCATCCACTACCTTTCCTTGGTACATTTCTCCTTCTTTGAATAATCGCACCTCCAATAAGCCTTTGGATTTTGAATGCTTATCTAGATCCAGCCTTGTTTTTTCATAGCCTAATTTACTGATTTCTATCCAGCAACTCAGATTTACAGATGCCTTGAACCCAAATTGTCCATATTGATTCGTTTTGAATATTTCTTTTCCACAGTTTTTAAAATCCAATGTTACTCCAGGGACAGGGCTTTGAGTAGAAGCATCTAGTACGACTAAATTAATATCATCTGATGTTTTTACTGCCTTATATATATCTTCTCCTTGATCTCTATCTGATACAAAATATCCTATATTATTATCCTTTCTAAAGATATAATTGTAGTCATTGGAAGAAGAATTCACACCTGTGCCTAAATTTTGTATTTTCCATATACCATTACTAAAATTGGCTCGAAATATATCCTGTCCACCAAATCCAATTTGATAATCAGATGAAAAATAAAAGTCGTCGCCATCTATATAAGGAGATATTTCATTTCCTTTTTTATTAATCGTATAACCCATATTTCTAGGTGGTGACCAAACTCCATTTTGTTTGACAGACATATAAATATCAAATCCACCTTCTCCACCTTCCATATTAGAGGAGAAATAAAGGGTATTTCCATCCTCTGATAAGTGTGGGAAGTTATTGGAATATGCTCCATTATAAGGAAAGGATATTCCTTTTTCCCAATCTCCACTTTCTGTTACTCGTGCGATATAAATATCTTCTTTAAAGAGATTATAAGCGAGTTTAGAAACACCTGCCACATAGTTATTCTTTACATATGCTACCCATTTTCTGTCTGCAGAATAAGATATTGGTCCTTCATTGATCAAATCATTATCATGAAACCAAGAACGAACATAACCAGGAACTCCAGTACCTCCGCCAGGGCTTATCATTAGGAAATTATATTTATCATCTTTGGCTGATACTACTCCATCTGTTGCATCTGTTCTTTGTATATCTTTTCTATCTGAGGCGTAGATCAAGTTACTTCCAAAAAATGCAGGCGAAAATTCAGCATGAGCTGTATTGATAGGTAATTTTGCTACTTGGAATAAGGATGGAATATTCTTTTTACTGTAGGCATAATCACACATTCTAATATAATTATTACCTACTTCTGCATTAATACTGGAATAAATGAGAAACTGCTCTTTGGCTGCTTCATATCTTCCCAGTCTCATCTGAATCATGCCATGTTTCAATAAATAATCTGCTGATACACTCTTTCCAAGTGCTTCGTAATACCATTTGGCAGCATTGTCCCAATCGTATATATAATCGTAACATTCTGCTAGCCTAAGCAATGCTTGTTTATCTGTAGAATTGTATTTGAGGTATTTTTGATAGGAATCTACCGCATCCCTGTATTGCATGAGTTCGTACTGGGTATTTCCCTTTTCGAACCATTCGCTCTGTGCGAATATATTCAGCGAAAGCCCCAGTATAATGGTAATGAGTACTGATTTTTTCATAATAAATGGTTTTCTATAGAAGAAGATTTTTGTGCTTATTCTTTAACGTATGGAAGATGTTAATCATTATACATAAAAGTATAAAATATTATTAAGGAACTGGCTAGATAGATGTTTAGATATTGAGATATTACTCATCGCTTTGGCTAACAACTTAATTTATATACGAATAATCTCATGTAAGGTTGTATAAAAAAAGAGGCTAATCTTTCAGATTAGCCTCTTTTTTTATTATAGTGCTCTGTATTCTATTCAGTAGAAGGATATGAGTAATTAAATTATAAAATAATGAAAATCAAATATTTATCTCAAAATATCGTCATCTACTTCTTAGAATGGACATCCTTCGCATCCTACACCATCCACAGAGTTACGTGGAGTAGATGAAGAGAATTGAGTTCCGTCTGTAAGACCTGTTACTCTGAATTCTGTACGACGGTTCAGTTGGTGTTCTCCTTCTGAACAAGGAACATTGTTTACACAATTATTGATATTCATCGTTTCGCCATATCCTTGTGCAGCTAAACGACTTCCTTCAATTCCTTGATCTTTCAACCATCTGACTACTGCTTCTGAACGACGCTGTGATAGACGAGTATTATAACTATTAGAGCCACGAGAATCTGTATGTGATCCTAATTCTATCTCAATCATAGGATTCTCATTCAATAATGCCAATAATTTATTCAATTCTGGTGAAGCATCATCTCTGATATATGATTGATCAAAATCATAATAAATGTGTAATAAATATGGAATAGGTTCTCCTGGTGCTGTATAAATAACAGATGGACTAGCTCCAATTTTTCCTGCTCCTGTCTGTAAGCTTTCTATCAATTCACAACAATCATATGGATCATTCTTCGCTGCTTCTGAAATAATGTTGTCCATCGTCCATGAACCACGATCTACACCTCGTGCGTAAGGAACTCTTTCTCCTGTAACTGGATCTATATAATCACTACCATCACTTGGTCCATAGATAGGATTACCATCCTTATCATATCCTATAATCTTTTTCTTATTACCCACTATAGAATTGTCCCCTGCAAAAGGAAAATCCTTCACAAATTTACAATCTCCAATTATTTCTCCATCATCATCTCTAGTAGAAAATTCCTTCTCTGCTATGGATAAAAAGCCAGCTGGTGGCTGAACAGAAACAGTATAGATACATAAATCTCTCAATATAAATTCATAAGTACCATCATCATTGGTGGTAGTACTTTGGTCATCTCCACAGTCACTTGTCAATAATACAGGTGTACTTGCTATTGGCTCGCCAGCTTGTGTTACTGTACCTGTCAGTATACATTCGTATGGCTTTTTCAATGGAATTTCTACAAGTGTATTCGCTCTAGGAATAGTACATCCTTCCTTAGAGTTATCTTCGTAAATTTCCTTAGATGCTGTAAATTCACAACATTGGTTATTTCTTTGGATAACTGTAGCTTTTCCTTCTTCATCTGTATAAACTGTGTTTCCTGTACAGTCGCTTACTACTTCCGCACCTTCTATTGGCTCGTTTGTTTCTTCGTCATATACGTAGATTTCCAGTTCTGTAGCATTCTTACAGAAAGAATAAATATCATCATCTCCAAAACCGCCTTCCCGATCAGAAGTGAAATATCCATGATTACCTTCTTCATTGATAATATATCCAAAATCATCATCAAGGCTATTCAATGGTGCACCAATATTAATAATATCACCCCATTCATTGAAACCATCTTTCTTTTCTATCTGGTAAATATCCAATCCTCCCAAACCAACATGACCATCTGATGAGAAGTATAATTTATTATCCTTAGCGAAATATGGGAATACTTCTTGTCCTTCTGTATTTACTTCTGGACCTAGGTTGATAGGTGGTCCCCATCTTCCATCTTCTTGCTCAGATACATATAAGTCCATTCCCCCAAATCCACCTGGCATATCAGATGCAAAGTAAAGGTAATCTCCTTTTAGAGATAAGGATGGGTGAACTACAGAATATTCGTCACTGTTGAAAGGAAGACTTTCTACATTGTTGAAACTGGCATTCCCTCCACTTCCTCCACCTTCAGCAGAGTATATTTTCAAGCGGATAATTCCTTCATCATCTTTCCTTGCACGACCTTTCAATAGGTTATTACGAGTAAAGTAGATGGTCTTTTCATCTTCTGAAAAAGAAGGTGTAGCATCGTGAAATTTTGTGTTTAATTGATTGGAGAAGTTTTCTGGATCACTGTATTCGTAAGAACCACAAGTGCTTTCTTGTCCTAGACTATCTGTTTGTGTTCCAGTAGAATCACGAGTTACATAGCGTAGGTCTAAGAATTCATTACCTGTCCAACAGTGCAAACGCTTTGATATGCCACTTTCATGGGTTTCAGAAGCGAAAACTACACCATCTCCATAGATCATAGGGCCAAAATCATCCAAGCCAGAGTTGAAAGGCATGTGCTCAATATCGTAGATACCAGCATTTTTCCTTTCCAATTCTTCTTCGTAATCACAGGCACGCAATAGATGGCGACCCCTCATGTCATCTGGGGCACATTCTATGAATTTTTCGAACCATCCGACAGCCATGTCACATTTACCATTACGCATGAGTGCCTGACCATATTTTAAATAGTGTATGCACTCCGCTTCTGGTAAAATAACTACTTGACCATACCAGTATTCGGAATTGTCAATATCAGATACTTTCAGATAGCATTCTGCAAGGTTGATTTTCGCTTCCGCATTATCATGCTTAGAAAGAATATAATTATATTCTTTTATAGCTCCTTGGTAATTCAATATTTCCATACTGTGTTTTGCAGCCTTCATCCTTAATTTGGATTGGGCGGAGAGTGAGTCAATGCTCACAAAAAACACAAAAATGGACATTAAGAGTAAGAGTCCTGTCCTCATAGCAGCAGTCTTTATTTTAAATAAATAACTATTAAACACCTTATAACATAAGGCAATAAACTTATATTAGTAAATTTCAAATAACATACCAAGATTTCATAAAATCCTTAAAAGGAGGATTTTATTTGTTTCACAGAAATTTATTGATAATTAATGTATCAAAGGAAACAAATAGAAATAGGAGTCCTCGAACACTATTTTGAGTAATGAGCAATCGGGAAAAAGGGGACTCATTTTGTCAGTCCAAATAAAAAAGGACTTTTACCACTCAAAAATTATACTATCTAAATTAGGAAATAGAATAATAATAAT
>JBNMOV010000046.1:0-17629 GCA_051275765.1 Maribacter sp.
ACAAATAACAATGCGAATGTCGATGTAAATATTACCAAAGGTGTGATTCTACCTTTTAGTGTAAAACGGATAAATTTGTTATATCCGTTTTCTAATAATGGTAATACTTTTCCTTGGAATACGAATGATGCAGGACGTAAGAATACGACATTAGCTAATGTGATAATAGCTGCTATACCCATGAAGTTTCTAAGTGGCTCTACGCCTATTAATTGTCCTAATAGTGCTATTCCAACTAATATGGCTGCTCCTATTAGGCCATTGATTAATTTCCTTTTTCTTACCTTAGGATCTTCTGCTCTTTCATCCACTTTCATCATGGCTGCTGTCAATACTGGATTGATAACCAAGGCAACAAAAAGAGAGGATGATAATACGATAATCAAGGTAATAGGTAGATATTTCATAAAGCTACCCATGATTCCAGGCCAGAATGCCAAAGGAATAAATGCTGCCAATGTCGTCGCTGTAGATGCAATAATAGGCCATGCTACTTCTCCTGCTCCACGCTTGGCTGCCATAGCAGGAGAAAATCCTTCCTGCATATAACGATAGACATTTTCTACTACTACGATTCCATTATCTACTAGCATTCCTAATGCTAATATGAGTGAAAATAGTACCACCATATTCATGGTTACGCCCATTACATTCAAAATAAGAATACCCATTAACATAGATAATGGAATGGCTACTCCTACGAATAATGCATTTCGTAATCCTAAGAAAAATAAGAGTACGACAACTACTAGAATCACTCCAGATATGATGGAATTTTGGAGGTTAGATACTTCATTTCTAGTCTGTATAGATTGATCATTGAAGAGGCTAACTTCCAATTCTTTTGGAAATATATTTTTTTCTGCATCTGCTACGATTTCCTTTATTTTTTCAGAAACTGCTAATAAATTAGCTCCAGAACGCTTGACTACATCACAAGAAACTACAGGTAAACCATTGGAACGAGCATAACTCGTTCTGTCTTCATAATCAAAACTTGCTCTACCTACATCACGAATATAAACTGGTGCACCTCGTTCGTTCTTGATGACCATATTTTCAATCTCCTTAGCAGATTCAAACAAACCTACTACACGTACTGCACTTCTGAAACCATTGCTCACAATTTCTCCTGCGGACATGGTTACATTTTCCTGTTCTATGGCTTCCTTGATATCATAATAAGAAATACTCCTAGCTTCCATCGCATTCAAATCCAAAAGGATTTTCATTTCCTTTTCTACTGAACCCTTGATTTTTACTTCGCTGATTTCCTTGAGTTTTTCTATCTCGTCTTGAATATGTTCAGCATAGTAACGAAGTTCATCAACAGAGTAATCTCCAGATAAATTGATGGAAACGATTGGCAATTCTGACATGTTTACATCCTGAATGATAGGATCTCTTGGCATATCAGTAGGCAAATCGGCTTTAGCCTTATCTACTGCATCCTTTACGTCTATTACTGCTTCGTCTATATCTACATCAGAATTAAATTCCACTTCTATAATAGAAAAATCCTGCATGGATGTAGAGTTGAAAGTTTTTAAGCCTTCCAATGATTTCAATTCCTTTTCGATAGGACGAGTAACCAAATTCTCAATATCCACCGCAGAGTTACCTGGATAAGGCGTATTCACGAATACTGTGGGCATGGCTACCTCTGGATATTGTTCCTTTGGAATGCTATTAAAAGCCATCACTCCAAAAAGTAGAATCATGAAGGTCAATAGAAAAATCGTCAAGGAATTATCTACTGCCCAAGAAGTCAATCCAAATTCACGGATTCCAGCATCACCTATCTTATTGGTTGGTATATTTTCTGATGGCGTTAAAGGTTCTCGTGTAGGAACTATTTCTTGCTCTACTTTCTTTTCTTCGCCGCCGCCTTCTATTTTCTTATCCTTAGCCATTGTTCTTTTCTTCTTCTTTAGTGATTATTTCTACTTCTATTGGCTGACCTTCTGTCAACCCTCTACCTCCTTTAGCTATAATCGATTCATCTCCTTCTAACCCTTCTGATACCACTACATATCCTTCTGATGATGAACTCGTCGTCAAATATGCTTTCTTTGCTAATTCGCCTTCTGCTGTCTTATCAACTATATAAACATAATCTCTTCCTCCTACATCCTGTCTGATTAATTCTTCTGGAATCATCACAGCATTCTTGATCGTTTCATCATTGATGAGCATCATTGCTTGTAAATTAGGTTTCAGAAAACCACCTGAATTACTCATGGTTACTTCTACTTCAAAAGTTCTGTTCGCTGGATTGACTGATCTTCCTATCATGCTGACTCTAGCTGTTCTCTCTTCGTTCAATGATGGGAATTTAATCTTCACTTGCTGTCCTTTCTTTACATCTTTTAGATATATTTCAGGAACACCTGCTACGACTTTTACTTGGCTAGTATTCATGATCATCAATATCGGAGAGCCTGGGCCAGACATTTCTCCTTGATGAATCATCACTCTATCTACCACACCAGAGACTGGAGAATATACATTGGCTTTAGTCGTTTGGAACTGGACAGTTTCAATACTTTTTTCTAGGCTTTCCATATTATTCTTTGCCTGTAAGAATTGTAGTTCAGAACCGATATTTTGATCCCAAAGACGTTTTTGGCGTTCATAAACAGTTGTTGCCAAACTTAATCTTGTTTCCAATTCAGCTATTTGCTTAGAAACGGATTCCATATCTAGCATTGCTACTAAATCGCCCTTTTTGATATACTGACCTTCTTTCCATTTCATCTGTATCAATCGTCCTCCTGTTTCGCTACTTGCCATTACAGCATCTTCGCCTTGTACAGAAGCTTGGATTTCTGTAAAATGCTCGAAGTCCTTTTTCTCTGGTTTGATAGCAGTGACAGAAGATCTTTTGATTTCTGTTTTGTCTTTCTCACCAATTTTTTCTTCCAATTTTTTCATCAAACTCTGCAATTTCCTTTCAGATTGCTTGCTTTCAGAAAGAAGACTTTTCAAATCTTCTACTTCAGCTGGCAATTCTTCTGGAATGACCAAAGTTAATTTTGTGGGATCTTCAGCAGGGCTGCATGAAGCCGCCGCTACCACCACAAAAATGATATAAAACCACTTTTTCATTTCTTCTTGATTTATATTTTATACTATAAAGACTATTATTAAAGAATTAGAGAAATCATTCAACATTGGATATCAACAACCAACATTTATCTCGACATCTTAATATTTTGTCATTTATTTAATATTTTATCTACCTAATGATTTATCCAATTCTACCTTTGCTACTAGTAATTGATACTTAGCATTGATATAGTTAGATTGTGTCTGAAACAAGGCTTGTTCTGCTTGAGAAATTTCCAAACTAGAGCCGATTCCTTCTTTGTATTTGATTTGGGAAGTATTATATATCTTCTCTGCTAGAACAAGATTTTTTTCTCTAGATTTCAATCTATCCTGTGCATTTCTATAATTAGATCTTGCATTCTTTACTTCTATTTCAATCGCATTTTCTAATTTCTGCTGACTATTCTTAATAATTTCCAGTTGTAATTTAGCACGTTCCACTTTCGCTTTCTTGTTGAAACCATCAAAAATAGGCACATTTAACCTTACACCAACCACGGAATTATCAGACCAAGATCCTTCTCTGATTCTATTCCCTTGGCGAATTACACCATAAGATCCATAAGCAATCAACTGAGGTAAATAACCCGCCCTAAATCGCTTCACATTCATTTCATTCAATGCAACTGCTGACTGTACTAGCGTGTATTCTATTCTTTCAGAATAGTCTATCTCCCCTGCTAAATCCTTATCTGTCGGAAGACTAATCAATCCTTCCAAATTATCTGAAATCTCGATATTATCTTCTACTGGATAACCCATAGTGAACTTTAAAAAGTTCAACGACAATTCTTCCTTATTAGTCAAATTATCCATTTCTGCTTCCAGGTTCGCTTTGGATAATTCCAATCTATCTACATCCAGTTGCTCTACAAAACCAGCTTTGTACATTTCCTTGGTTTCAAATAGCAACTTATCTAAATTAATAATATTTTTTTCTAAAATCTTTCGATTTTCTGCTATAATCAAAGCTGGCAAATAAGCATCTCTTACTCTACTCGCCACATCATCTCTAGTAGCATCTAACTGCAAGCTTGCTTGATCTGTATACATTTTTGCAGCTTGTAAGCCTACTAAATAGCTACCATCAAAAAGCAAAGAACTTACTTCTATATTAGCATTGAAACTATTTTTCACGCCAAAAGCTACTTCATTATTGAAATTAGGATCTATCATTCCTGTCGTAGGATTCATTCCAAATTCATCTGGCAAAACTGTTACTGGCAGTTTTAAAAATCTTTTGTAATCCATTGTCAGATTCGCTTGTGGAATCCCCATGGATTTGGCTTCTATTACTCTTTGATCTGCATCAGTTACATTAATCTGTGCCTCTCTGATATCCAGATTGTTATTCACTCCATATTCAACAGCTTCATGTATTGAAAATGATCGATTATTCTGAGCATGAAGTCCTAAAATCGAAACTATTGTTACTATAAGTGTTAGTATAACGGTTTTCATTCGTCCTCTTTTTCTAATAAATGTTTTTCTAATAATTCTAACCCTTTTTGGGAAGCGATACCATGAATATGGTAACTAATGAATTCTAGGAACAGCTGTTCCTTATTATATTTTGCGATAGGAAATACTCGTTCATCTACTAGGACAAATGATTTTCCTACATAAAATTTCGCTACAATATCGGGATCGATATTGTCCCGATAAATACCTTCTTTCATGCCATTAGAAATATTACTTTTAATGACGCCATATATATGTTCTTGGTGCAGGGATTCAAATTCTGCCCAACATTTACCATAATATTTCTGTAAATCGTAGACAGTAGATGGGTTGGTCTGTCTTAGCATTTTGGATACATGCCTTCCGATTGTCAACATCTCATGAATGGCATTCTTTGAATGACCACAAATTTCATCTATATCATTCTTCTCTATTATAAGGTGCTGTTTTATCACCTTACCAACTAAGTCTTCTTTACTTCCAAACAGCTTATACAAGGTTTTCTTAGACATTCCAAGTTGCCTAGAAATATCATCCATAGAAACACTCTTTATGCCGTATCGCATAAAAAGATCTGATATTTTTTCTATTATTTCTAAATCCTTCATTTCGATGGCAAATGTATAATAACAAAACCAAGGAAACTATAAAAGGTTTTAAAGTTTCCTTAGTTTACCAACATTTAACATTCTAGGAATAGAAAAGTTGCTAAAATACATTCAGTGCAAAATTGTATATTGCTAAAATTTACTTATAATTCTCAACGAAGATCATTAAACTAATATACTAGAAAACATATAAATATGGATTGAGCTACAGATAGACGATATCAAAGGAAGTTTAAAAGTTTCCTTACTTATTTCTAGCGTACTTTTAGCCCTATTTAATTAAACAAAGTCCTAAATATCTAAGAGAATCTAAGTTCAAAAAATTGGATTTCGAAACTACAGGTACTATCGATACACTTATTATTCGAGAAGGAATAAGGGAAACGGAAACTAGGGGGCAAGTAATCAATATGGCTTTCCAAATAGAATATACCTTTAATATAAATAATCCCAAGTTTAATAAAAATGAAATCATCCTTAGTAGTTAGTCCAGATAATGCTGTCGTACTTAATTCAAGGCTAGCAATAGAATAAAAAGTACATATAAACTGTATATTGCTAAAAATTATTCATTCGCTATTATGGAGAAAAATAAATACAGTATTATTGGCTTAATGTCTGGCAGTTCATTGGATGGGTTAGATATTGCCTTGTGTGAATTTGAATATACAGATAAAGGACAGATAGATTGGAAAATCATTACTGCCAAAACTTATGAATACTCTCCTAAATGGCAATTGAGATTAGAGAAACTCCCTGAACAATCTGCTCTTATTTATGCTAAAACACATAGTTATTTTGGGCATTATATGGGAGAGTTAGTGAATCAATTTATTGAAGAAACAGGAGCCAATCCAGATTGTATCGCTTCTCATGGACACACTATTTTTCATTATCCTAATCAAATGATGACAGCACAAATCGGAGATGGTGCAGCATTGGCTGCCAAGACTGGTTTTCCTATCATTTCTGATTTTAGGACGCATGATATTGCATTAGAAGGAGAAGGAACTCCCCTTGCTCCTACTGTAGATCGATATCTATTTTCAGAATATGAGTTTTTACTCAATCTTGGTGGCATAGCTAATGTAACTCAACAAACAGCAGAAAAAAGTATAGCTTTTGACATTACGCCCTGTAATCAAATTCTCAATGCACTAGCTCATTTATTAGGGCAAGAATATGATGAAGATGGAAAAACAGCAGCATCTGGAGATATTATCCCAGCATTAGAAAAATTATTAAATACTTTTCCTTTTTATAAAAAACCTTATCCAAAATCTCTGGACAATCAGTTTATCATTCATAACTTTTTACCTAAAGTACTTAAATTTGAAGGCTCAATTGCTGATAAACTACATACTTGCTGTAAGGTTTTCGGACAACAAATTGCATTAAGTATTAATCAACTCAAAGAAAATGAACAAGATTCAAAGATACTCGTTACAGGTGGAGGAGCTTATAATTCTTTCCTTATCCGATGTATTCAAAAACAATTGAATACATCCATTTCTTTAATTCTTCCAGATTCCATTATTATAGAGTACAAAGAAGCTTTATTAATGGCTTTATTGGGTTTATTGAGAATAAAAAATCAGACAAATTGCTTTTCAGAAATTACAGGATCCATGCAGGATAGTATAGGAGGAGCTATTTATCAAGGGACTAAAAAGCTACTTAAATAACAATTTTCTCAAGCTATATCCAATCAGTTTCTAAAAATATATTTAGTAATGAGTAAAAAAGTATTTATAACTGGTGCTACGGGATTTTTAGGTTCTTATCTCACCAGGTTGCTTATTGAAAAAGGATATGAAGTTAGTGCTTCTAAGCGAGTCAATAGTAGAATGGATTTACTCCAAGATATACATTCCAAAGTAAAATGGATCGATGGAGACATCTTAGATGTTTCATTTTTGGATAAAGCGATTGAAGGAATGTATTTAGTTTTTCACTGTGCTGCCATCGTTTCATTTTCTCCTAAGGATGTAGAAAAAATGATGGCAATCAATGTAGAAGGAACTGTCAATATTGTCAATATGTGCTTACATCATCAAGTAAAAAAGCTCATTCACGTAAGTTCTATCGCAGCCATAGGAAGATCAATACACGAAACATCCATTACAGAAAAAACAATATGGCAAAAAAGCGAATTGAATACCAGCTATGCTAAAAGTAAATTTCTAGCAGAGCAGGAAGTATGGCGAGGTCATTCTGAGGGATTAAATATAGGTATCGTCAATCCATCCATAATTTTAGGAGCAGGATATTGGGATAATGGAAGTTGCAAACTCTTTTCTACTGTTCATAAGGGATTGAAGTTTTATCCCATAGGTAGTACTGGATTTGTGGATGTAAGGGATGTAGCCCAATCAATGCTTGCTATTGCAAGATCAGAAAAAGCAGGAGAACGGTATATTATCAATGGTTCTAATACTCCTTATCAGCAGCTTTTTAACTTAATGGCAGACGAACTAGAAGTAAAAAGACCTTATATCAAAGTGAATCCTCTATTAAGGGCATTATCATGGAGGATCGAAAAATTAAAAGGAAAAATTACAGGAAATCATCCGTTAATTACTAGAGATACTGCATTATTATCGTCCTTATCTTATCAATATATTAATACAAAATCCATAGAGGAATTAGGAATAGAATATACTCCTTTAGAAAGTACAGTAAAGGATAGTTGTAGCCTGTTTCAAGATTATTTAAAATCTAGTGATATTACTTCTTTCACTAATAGATAATAGTAATCTTTCTTTTTTCAAAAGGATTAATACAAAAAAAGCCCTTCATGCGATTGCATGAAGGGCTTTTAATATACTTACTTAAGTAAGATTAGTACTTAACTGGTGCAGAACCACTTGTACCGAATCCTCCAGAAGGTGATGTATCACCACCGTTTCCAGGAGCACCCATATCCATTTCTCCGTTACATACTTTGAATTCAACACGACGGTTGATGTATGAAGAAGTGTTAGTATCAACGATAGGAGTTTCTTCTCCACCGTAGTTCACCTTCAAACGAGAAGGAGAGATACCGTATACTTGGATTAAGTAGTCAACAGATGCCTTAGCACGCTTATAAGACAATGTTTGATTATAAGCATTATCGTTCAATCTGTCAGTATGACCTACTGCTACGATGCAAATTTCTGGACATTGCTTCATTACTTGAGCGATGTGGTGAAGTTGAGCTTTAGACTCAGACTTCAAAGCTGACTTATTCAAGTCGAAGTGAATCATTGGCAAGAACCAATCACTACATCCTCCATCAACTATAGTAGTTACACCTTTTTCGTCCCACTTTGCTTCTTTTCCAATAGCAAGGATATCTTCTTTTGTCAAACAAGATTCACATACTTCAGGAGCAGGAGATTTTCCTTTGCTATCCACATTCCCTATTTGGTCATATGGAGTATAAGGTTCAACATCGTCAGCATCAGATACGCCGTCACCATCAGAATCCAAAGTACGACCTTTAGTATCTACTGGAGTATCAGCAGGTGTGTCTGGCTCTTCATCGAAGTTATCCAATACACCGTCACCGTCAGTATCTTTCAATTCAACCTTGTCTCTTTCCAACTTAGCAATTCTCTCTGTTGGATTAACTAAAGGATTAACCCAATATAATGGTTCAACACCTTCTTTAGGGTTGAAGTTATAGTTAATCTTAAAGTTAACATACTGAGGAACATCAATATTACTATTGACTTTGTCATGACCATCTATGTCATCATTCAATGAGAACATAAATTGGTATTCCAAACCAATATTGATCTTATCGTTAATCTTACGAGAAACTCCAAAACCAATGTCAAGACCAGGAATCAAAGCAATTCCTTCTTTGTTTAGAAGATTGATGTTTTTACCACCTTTTGGATCTCTGAAATTACTTGGATGTGGATCTCTATTATCCTCATAGACAAACTCAGTTTCATAAGAGTCATCTAAGATGTCTTTTATAGAATTGATTTTATCTCTACTAAGATTACTAAAAAGACCTCCATCACCAGTTGTTCCTGGTACAGTTTGCATTCCTAAAGATCCATCGGCTCTTGTGTAAGCACCTTCGCCATTAAGTATATTAGTTTTACCTTCGTAACCGAGAAGGGTAGGACCAGCAAAAACAGATACATTCCATTTATTACTTTTCTTGTGGAAAAGAATATTAGAAAGATTTACAACTAAGTGTGCAGAAGTCGAAGCTAACCTCGTCTTATAATTCCTGTAGATCCTAGCATTTGGCTGATAGCCTTTGTTTCTCCAACTTCCTTGGTGGATTTGAATACCAGAATTGGAAATAGAGGATAACCTCTGATCTAATCCAGTAGTATAACCAAAAACTCCTTGAAGTCTCCAAGATAGAGTGTAGTTAAATGCACGACGAACGTGGAGTCCAACTCCCCATCCTGCTCCTGCAGAAACATCTCCAGCAATAAATTGTGTCCCAAAGTTCAAACCGATTTCGGTACCGTGTTTGGGTTTCGGCGGGAAATAATTATCCGCCGATTCGGATTTTTCATCGTCTTGGAATCCAGTGGATCCTTCATAAGACGGGATGTCTAAACTACTTTGCGCAAACGCGAACGTTACACAAAACAGCAAAACCAACAAAGCGTAGATTCTCTTCGTCATAGGGTTTCTCTCTTGATGATTAAAAAATAAGGTGTTTCTAAAATATCATTATAAATTGAAATACAAATCTATTGATTTTTTTCTTTGATACAAATATTTATTATATTTTTTTTCCTTTATCAGGCAGTTATGTATCAAATGAGTTGCTATAACAGCTTCTCAAGTGCTATTTCTAATGCTTTTATAGATATACCATACGGTGATGGATTCTCTTTATAAACATCTAAAATTGCATTTTTTATCGTATTGGACACATCTCCGAAGATTGCTTTGTCTGTCATTGAGACGTCCGGTTGCATTAAATAAGCGAATACTCTTGCCATACCACAGTTCGCTATAAAGTCTGGAATAATACTAAATTTAGTATCAGCATATCTTGCAGTTGGGCCAAAGAATACTTTATCATCAACGAATGGAACATTGGCTCCCGCTGCCAGCACTTCCAAATTTCCTTCAATTAATTTATCAACTTGCTCTCTTGTAACCAGTTTCGATGCAGCTCCAGGAATGAAAATATCTGCTCCCATGTCCCAAATTTTATCATTAACTTCATGGAAAGGCAGAATACCTTCAGTATTTAGTTTATTCCCATTTTTATTAATGAACAATTGTTTTACCTCCTCGAAAGTGTACCCTTCCTCATTGATGACTCCTCCATTCTTATCTATAATTCCGACGATCTTTGCACCTTCCAATGCTAAGTATACGGCCGCTGCAGATGCTACATTTCCCCAACCTTGGATGATGACTTTTTTACCAGCAATATCCGTGCCTTTATATATATTATAAAAATGTTTAACTGATTCTGCTACTCCATACCCGGTAATCTTATCTGCAACAGCATATTCACGTGATCCAGATGGTACAAAATCAGGATCTTCTACTATTTTTGCACAACCTTGTCTGAGCTGTCCTATTACTTTTATCTTGTCTCCTTCCCTCAAATGAAAGTGACCATTTACGATTCCTTCCTGTGGATGCCAAAGACCTAATTCTTCTGTAATAGGAACGACATCTTTAATTTCATCCACATTCATATCTCCACCTGTACCATAATAACTTTTAAGGATAGGATAAACTGCAGCATACCATTTTTCTAATACTTCCTCTCTTCTAGGATCGTTAGGATCGAAATTAATTCCTGATTTAGCACCGCCTATAGCTGGACCACAAACAGAAAATTTTATTTCCATAACTTTTGCTAAAGAAACTACTTCTTCCTTATTCAGGCCCAATCTCATTCTTGTTCCACCTCCAGCAGCACCGTTCCTTAATGAGTTAATGACTACCCATCCTTCAGCACCTGTTTCCTCATCACTCCATTCGAAAACAATTTCAGGTCTTTTACTTCTGTATTTTTTTAATAATTCCTCCATTAGATTTGGCTATTAAGTTAGATATTAAGATTTTGAGATGTGTCTTATGGCTTTACTAGACATTTTTAAATAACTTCATTGAATTCCTTCTCATATAAAATAAAGAAGTCTTTACACCTCTTATTATCTAGAATAAACAAAATTATTAAATAGTGCTATATTAAGGCACAAAAGTAAGAAAATGACGTTGAGTAATTCATTTTTATTACATTTAAAACTTGAATAACCCTAAAGCTGATATTTTTCGTGAACCTATCTGACTTTAGTCATATAAATTTAATACAAAACGCTCATTACCAATGCTTGAAAATTGGCTAAGCCCGATTGAACCTACATCTATTGTAAATAAGAATGATATAAACGAGTTTGCAGTATTCCATTCTATCGAAATACATGAAGAAGGAAATATGCCATCACTAAAGGATGTTCCCTTAGTTTTTATTGGCTTGGATGAGAGTGCGAATAAAGTACGGAGGCATTTATATTCCTTGGCTTGGCATTTTGGAGAATTGAAATGTGTGGATTTGGGAAATGTGAGAAAAAACAATGATAATTTTGTAACGCAAATTCTTACAGAATTAATTGATGGAGATGTCCTGCCTATTATTTTGGGAGGAAAGGATATTAAGCCTATTCCTCAGTTCTTGGCTCATAAGGGGATAAGGAAGCTCAGTAATATCGCTATCATCAGTGAGAGGATACCCTATTCGCCTGAGCAAGAAAAAGAAGAGGGGTATATTTATCAATTACTATCCAAATACTCCAGTCACATCTTCAATTTAGGTTTTTTAGGTTTCCAGACCCATTATTGTCATCCTAAAATAGTAGAATGGCTGGATAAAGAGCGGTACGATCATCTAAGGCTAGGTGTAATTAAGGCAGATTTGGGAGAAGCAGAACCTATGATTAGGGATGCTGATATGTTACTTTTCCAATTGGATGCCTTGAAGCAAATTGAATGCCCTGGTGTGGAAAAAGGAAGTCCTAATGGATTGTTGGCAGAAGAAGCTTGCCAAATGAGTTGGTATGCTGGAATGAGTGATAAATTAGGATCGTTTAGTATCTCCGGGTTTATTCCAAAAAATGACATCAATGAACAATCCGCTCAATTAGTGGCACAAATGGTCTGGTATTTCATAGATGGGTTCCGTACTAGAAAGAAAGATTACCCTGCTTCGAACACAGCAATGACAGAATATGTCGTGGATTATAAGAATTATGATTATCAAATTACTTTTTGGAAGAGTAATCAAAGTGGTAGATGGTGGATGCAAATTCCTTTGAAAAGAAACAAGGAATTAAATAGACATAGACTGATTCCTTGTTCCTATAATGATTATAAATTATCTTCTGCAGGAGAATTTCCTGAACGATTGTTATTAGCTTTGGAACGACTTGGGTAGAACAAATATACTACTTATACGCAATTGAATAATAACTTTCGTATATAAATGGACTCCTTTAGCTGATTACTTCGTTACAAATACTCGCTGATGCTAAGGCATCGCCTGCGTTTTGTGCCTCGTCCTCAACAAAATGAGTAACATATCCAATACGAAATACATTATTCAATTGCGTATAATTAATAATGCCTCGCTGAAGATTCAGCGAGGCATTATTAATTAGGTAGTTTTTATTAAAATCCTTCCGAATCATCATCGTCATCAATGATGACTGCGTCTGGATTAGGTTTGGGAACAGAAGGAGGAGAGGAATCTCCGTCTATTATATCTCCAAATGAATCATCGGAACTTTCTTCTTCACTATCGAATTCATCGCCAAATTCTCCTCCATTACTACTAGCATTAGGATCATCTGTCAGACCACCCATATCTTCTGGATTACCATATATTCCGCTACAATCTATTCTAATACTCAGCTCTCCTGGTGGTCGTTTGAATGTAGCTTTAGGATTATAATTTTGAATCAATGAATCTTCCTCGATAGCTTTCAACATGTCCACAAATATAGGTCTGGCCAATACTCCACCCTGCCCTATACTAGGATTTCTGAAGCGTATCCATCTATCATCTCCACCTACCCAAGTACCAATGACTAATTCTGGCGTGAATCCCATGAACCAAGCATCTGCTGCGTTATTGGTCGTACCTGTCTTACCAGCCACTTGACTCTTTAATTTCCATTGGATAGGTTTTGCTACTCTTTTTAGCATATCTATCATTACGTAATTGGCATCTGCTGGAAGAGCTGGAGGTCTTTTTTCTCTTACATTTTTATAGATAACCACTCCATTCCTATCTTCAATCCTATCTATAAAATAAGGTTTTTGATAAAATCCTCTATTGGCAAATGTAGCATATGCCCCCGTCATTTCATAAACGGAAAGGTCCGTTGCACCTAGACAGATAGATGGTTGCTTAGGTACTCTTGGTTGTCCATAGACATTTTCCCTATTCACATCTATACCCATTCTCTCTGCCAATAATCGAACTGGTTCAGGGCAACCAATCTGCTTCATAAGGTAAGTTGAAACGGTATTCTTAGATTTTTCCAAGCCTTTATATAGTGAAAATTCCTCTCCAGTATATTCTCCAAAGTTTTTAGGTGTCCAAGGTTTCAGCAAACCGAAACAACCCTCGCCTGGATGAATGGTATATGGAATATCTGCTACCTTATAGCAAGGGGAAATTCCCCATTGCTCAATAGCTGTGGCGTATACAAATGGCTTGAATGTAGAGCCTACTTGACGTTCCACATTTATATTAACGTGATCAAACTTAAAGTACTTGTGATTAATGCCGCCTACCCATGCTTTAATGGCTCCTGTACGAGGATCTACTGCCATAACTCCAGTCTGCAACTGCATACGGATATATCTTAATGAATCCCTAGGAGTCATTAATGTATCCACTTCCATTTCATCATTATAAGCAAAGATTCTCATTTTGGTTTTGGTATCAAAATCTCTTCTAGCTGCCTTTTCTAGTTTCCTCCATTGAGATTTTAATGTTATCCAAGCATCACTTTTCATGACTTTTCTATAAAGCAAGGATTTATCCTTAGTCAATAGATTCTTCTTAACCAGTTTTGCCAAATGTCCACTTTCCTTTTCTTCTTTCAGCATTCGCTCTATATCATAATCCCTAGGAAGAAACTTAAATACATCATTGACTGTACTTAATGCATCTCCTAAATACTTTGCTCTATGAGCATGATATCGATCTGTTTCCCTTAATACTTTAGTAAAGGAATTTTGTCTAATTTCCTTTTGTTTTTTGGTAAGATTGCCATAAGTCCAAGGATCTTTATCTTTCCATTCCTTGAAAAACTTCTTTTGGTTAATAGCCATATTTTTACTCACCGATGCTTCAGCGTACTCTTGCATTCGAGGATCGATAGTAGTATAGATTCTCAATCCATCTGTATGTACATTGTACTTAGTACCATCTGCTTTCATCATCTCATCAGAAGCAAGAATTTTCTTGACTTCACTTCTTAGTTCTTCTCTAAAATAAGGGGCAATACCTTCTGAGTGGGTTTTTCTTGAAAAACTAAGATTAATAGGTTCGTTTCTAAGAGAATCGTAGGTTTCTCTATCAAAATGTCTATTATTCATTGTCAGTTTCAATACAACTTCTCTTCTTTTCTTAGCATTCTCTGGAAACTTCTTAGGATTATATAAAGAAGGATTTTTCAACATACCTACCAACATAGCAGATTCTTCCATCTTAAGGGAATCTGGTGACTTTCCAAAATAGGTTTCTGCTGCTGATTTAATCCCTACTGCTCCATAAAGAAAATCAAATTCATTGAGGTACATGGATATAATTTCTTCCTTGGTATATCTTCTTTCTAGCTGAACGGCGGTGATCCATTCCTTGAATTTAGTCAGGACTAAGTTGAATGCTTTTTTGACTTTATTACCAGAAAATGCTCTGTTTGAATATTGCATTTTTGCCAACTGCTGAGTAATCGTACTACCACCACCTTGATCAGTCGTTCCTAAGGCCAAACCTTTGACTACACGCCCCAATGCTTCCAGATCAATCCCTGCGTGATTTCGATAACGTTTATCTTCTGTAGCGATAAGTGCATTCACTAAATTTTCTGGCAATTCACCGTAGTTGACTTTTACTCTGTTTTCTACAAAATACCGTCCTATAACAGTGCCTTCTGCAGCGATGACTTCTGTGGCAAGATTGTTTTGAGGATCCTGCAATTCCTTAGTAGAGGGCAAATCCCCGCTAAATGACAGCACTATAAAAAACATCAACATTCCTAGCACACCTAAACCCCAAAGTATCCACATCTGGCGGATTCTCTTTTTGTACGCTGGCATATGCTGCTCTCGATATTCGTTATTATTCATCTTAAGTAGATAGTTAGATATTAAGATTTTGAGATAAAAAATTGATTATTATAAGTTTATCAAAAAGATAAAATATAATAAAATTCATCTCATTACTTAGTTCCTTTAATGTAATGGTTGGCAGTGGTTTAGAGGAGGTTTATATTATTGACAAATAAGTAAATAACATAAACTATATTCCTAAAGATACAAAATTACATAATCTATACCTCATTGTCCTAGAGTAGGCTAAGTATAATTAGTATTCGTAGTGGAAATTATATTATTCGTGAGCTATTTTCCCTTGTTTCTGCTGAATTGGAATTTCTAGCTTGGTAGCATACTGTTTAATTTCATTGATAAAATTCATCGTAATTTCATTATCGCCATCCGTAAGTAGGATGTCGTCAAGGATTTGATTTTCTTCAAACTCTACTTCGTTTCTAAATTTAGTCGCATCTAATTCTTTGAAAAGAATGGTTACTTCCTGTTCTTCACGAATAACAATTCCATCTTCATATATATCAAATGAAGATACTTTTAATTGTTCAAAAAAGATAGCATCCTTGTATAAATTAGGACTATGAAAAACGAGTTTTGGTTGCCCGAACTTACCTACTTGTATCGCAAAATATATGAAGGCTATCCCTACAGGAATAAACAGATTATCCTCTCCACGATACATGATGGCCAATAAAACAATAATGAGTAATTGAATACTTTTGATAATTAATGCTCCTGCTAATTCGTCTCTTTTTTTGAGATGAAAAATAACGATATTCTTCTTTTTATACCGCTTAAAATATCTCACAGCTATCCATAATCCCATGCCAAAGGTCATGAGGAAAAAGTAAACTTGGAATAGTCTAATGAAAAAAAGAAGATAGACAGAACCACTCCATAACAAGATGATTCCTGATATAAGTAAAACCCATTCTATCGCCTGTATTTCTTTTCTCATGACTAGATTTAAAGATATTAAGATAAAAATCCTTAAATAAACTTTTTTACATTATACCATTCAGTTTCTATAATGGCATTGTTCTTTTTATAAAAATTAATGGCTGGTTCATTCCAATCTATGACTTGCCATTTGACTAATCTTGCCTTCATTTTCTTACTCTCTATCAGTAGTTTATCGTATAATAACTGACCTACGCCATGTCTTCTATATTGCTCATTTATTACAAAATCTTCTAAATAAACCATTTTACCTTTCCATGTAGAATACACCATATAATATAACATCATTCCCACGACTTTGCCATCTATTTCTGCTACGAGTGTCTTAAATATTCCTTCCTCAAAATCATTGTAATAATCCTCTAATGTAGCTGTAACGGCATCTGGTTCTTTTTCATACACGGCTAGTTCTATGACTAGATTATATACAGTAGAAATATCTGTTTTTTTTCCAGTTCTGATAATGATGTTTTCCATATCGAAGATTGTGAAGTTGTTTGAAAACAACTTCTATATTAGTCAATGAATCGCCAAGATACACCAAATTTAAAATGTGGATCAGCTAATGGATGACCTGGAGTAAGGTAATATTGGTTTTGAGTGAACCAACCCGTCATATTTTCCATTTTAGCGAATGCCCTAAACGTCTTTACCTTGAAACTCAAGAATAAATCCAAGGCAGGATATAATTTCACTTCTGTATCGTCTTGTAAATAAAACTGTCCCGTAAGTGGCTGATAACCATCTGCGAAATAGCTAGTATTCATTCTAAAATCAAAACCTATCCGAGCAAACATGGCTCTTTTAAAAACATTCCCTTCTAGGTAAATACTGTTTTTCATAGCTATAGTTGGTACACGAAGTACATCACTATTATCTGTTTGAAAAGCGACGGTATTATCTAAACCAAAAGAACCAAATCTAAAATTCTGTTGCAACACCAACTGTAATAAACTTATCGTAGAGTTCGCTTGCTGGGCATAAGCCAACGTATCATAGTAAATATGATTATTCAATATATGATACTGGACGCTTGCTGTTGTTTTTGAAATAGGAAGATGATAGGATGCCTTGATGCTTGTTGAAATGGGTTTTACAAAATTATTATCGTAGAGTTCTCGTTTTGAGATATACATCTGAGACTGAACTAAACTTGGAGC
>JBNMOV010000047.1:0-17617 GCA_051275765.1 Maribacter sp.
TTTAATCAAAAAGAGAAAACTTCTTTCGTTTTTGTTAACCCATTTGTTCGATTTAGAATACCTGTTGGAGAAAAATTAGGGTTTTATACAGAATTAGATTTGTCAGTAGGAGTAGAATTCGGAAAAGTAGAAAATCCTATAACCGTTATAAATTTAGATCCAGCTATTCGATCAGGTATTCATGCTGGTCCTGGAATGGATTATAGGTTTGCTGATCACTGGTTTTTTACTGTTAAATGGGGGATATTAGGTTTCGATACCTATAAAATTATAGATAATGAAGGATTCGAATATAGAGCAGGATTCAATTTTGATACTAGTAATTTGTTATTTGGATTAAATTATTCTTTCTAATTAGAAATATTGCTTCATTTGCAATTTCTCATCACAAAATTTACTAAACTCTCAAAACCTTTCAAAACATTCCAAACTTTCCCTTACTTTTGCGGAAAATAGAGAAACATCATGAGTGCGAAAATCATTGATGGCAAAGGACTTGCCAATACTATTAAGGAAGAAATCAAGGTAGAAGTAGATCGAATTAGAGAACGTGGTGGTAAAATACCACATTTAGCTGCTGTATTAGTAGGAGAAAACCCAGCTAGTCAATCCTATGTACGTAGCAAAGTACGTTCTTGCGAAAAATGCGGTTTCAAATCTACGCTTGTTCAGAAGTCAGCTATGATCACACAGCCACAATTACTAGCTGTGATAGATGATTTGAATAAGAATGAAGATATAGATGGATTTATCGTTCAGTTGCCATTGCCAGATCACATAGACGAGAATGTAGTTACCTTAGCAATAGATCCAAAGAAAGACGTAGATGGTTTTCATCCAGTCAATTTTGGTAGAATGGCACTAGGTTTACCAGCATATTTACCTGCTACACCTAATGGCATTATGGAAATGTTGAAACGTTATAATATTGAAACATCTGGAAAACACTGTGTAGTGGTAGGAAGGAGCAATATCGTAGGAAAACCAATGAGTATTTTATTGGCAGGAAAAGGCTATCCAGGAAATTGTACAGTCACGCTTACACATAGTCGTACTCAGAATATAGCAGAAGAAACCCGTCGAGCAGACATTATTGTAGTAGCACTAGGCATTCCTAATTTCTTGACAGCAGATATGGTCAAAGAAGGTGCTGTAATTATAGATGTTGGAATAAATCGAGTAGATGATGTGACCGCAAAGAGAGGTTACCGTCTAAAAGGTGATGTCGATTATGACGCAGTAGCTGCAAAGGCAAGTTACATCACACCTGTTCCAGGTGGAGTAGGACCCATGACAGTGGCATCCTTACTTACAAATACCTTGAGGGCAAGCAAGAAGGAAGTTTATGGCTAATTAAATCTATCCAACATCGAAAGTTTCTAATTTTTCTGATGTTTTACTAAACAGGAGTTCAATCTTTGTTTAGATCAAAACTTCAGAAATCTCAAAGACAAAGATTTCCGAAGTTGCGTTGTGGAATTTGTTATTTCATTAACAAAGAGCATATAATTTTTGATATATCATATACGTTAGTCTATTATATCAAAAATATTAAGATGAGCCAGAACCTATTTCCTGAAAATGCTAAGAAAAGCCGTAGAAAGGCTTTAGTGATGACAATTTTGCTACATATACTTATACTAGGAGGAGTTTTTTATACCTCTTTAGATGAGACATCAGATATAAAGTCGATGATAGATCAGTGGCTGGAGAAAGAACCAAGTGAAGAGCCAGTAACTATGATTTAACGTGCGACCATATTGACAATATCCAAACTACTTTTGGACGCGAGACCTTCCTCTTTGAGGAGGGTCTTTTGTATTTTATGATATTAGTACTTCAAAATATTAGAAGATTTTAATTGAATCTACTCAATAAAACTTTGACTTTTCTTTTAAAATTTAATTTTGACTGTCCCGACATTATGCAATTTAGTAGAGTGTTAAAAATTGGATACAGTTAGGTAGTTTTTGGTTCTTTTTCCTACGAAAAGAACCAAAAGAAATAAAAGAACACAAAAGCATAATTACCAACTGATATTTTATAATATTCCATGATTTTTCAAGATATCAGCAAGTAATTCCAATTAATCTCCAATAAAATCAAAAAATAATTTTAATTCCACCCTCTTTATTTTATCATTTTTCAAGCTGTTTTTACATAATATTAATATCATAAATGCCTGATTTTTATTTATTTATTCTGTAACAATCATTCTACTGTTAATCCTGTATTACCTCTTTTTTATTTATTTAAAAGTAAGATTACATAACAGCCCTATCATTTCACAAACACTTAATATCCCTTTTTCATTCTATGCTCTATAAAGTCCTTTCTTTGCATTGAGCTTAGAAATAAGACGATAATTAAGACCATAAATCATTTACAATAAAAAAATTAGAACTATGAAATCATTAGGAATTAAATTGTTATCATTTTCATTTTTATTAGTAGCTACGATGACTTTCTTCTCTTGTGAAGAAGACGAAGTAGGAACAACTTGTGATACCATTACTTGCGATGCAGGATTTACTTGTGTCAATGGTGTTTGTGTAGTAGATACTACAGTAGACGAATTTAAGCTGTCAGGAAGCATCACTGCTGATAAGACTTTGGATGCATCAAATGTATGGACACTAGAAGGACGAGTAATCGTTGAGTCAGGTGCAACATTGACTATCGATCCAGGTACAGTTATTAAAGGCCAATTGGGTGTAGGAGCAGCAGCATCTTCATTGGTTATTGCTAGAGGAGCAACTATCAATGCAGTAGGTACAGCAGAAAATCCAATCGTATTTACTTCAGAAGGAGACAATATCATATCTGGTAGCCAAGTAGGTACTTCCTTGAACTATGAAACTCAAAATGGACTTTGGGGAGGATTAATCATACTAGGAGATGCACCTATTTCTCCAGAATCTGGTAATACTTCACAGATAGAAGGTATCCCTGCTGATGTTCTTTCTGGTAATTACGGAGGAAACAATCCTACAGACAATTCAGGTACAGTAGCTTACGTTTCTATCCGCTTTGGTGGTGCTGAAATTGGAGCAGGTAACGAAATCAACGGATTGACACTAGGTGGTGTGGGTTCTGGAACAACTATCCACCACGTAGAAATAGTATCTAACTTTGATGATGGAATAGAATTCTTTGGCGGTACAGTAAATGTATCAGATGCTATCGTAGTAAACCAAGGAGATGACGCATTCGATGTGGATCAAGCTTGGTCTGGTACTTTGGATAATTATATCAATATCGCAGGAAGCGAATCTGATTTTTCTCTAGAAATAGATGGTCCAGAAGGTTCTGAAAATGCAACGGGTAGATTCAACATGATAAATGGTACATTAAAAGGTGGTAACGGTTCAATGGTTATCTTCAAGAAAGATGCACAAGGAAATGTAGGAAATACATACTTCTTTAACTATGCTACAGGTTCTACTGTATCAATAGATGATGATTCTACTTATGACAAATTCGATAACGGATTATTGACACTAGGTGGACTTCAGTTCAATGAAGCTATGGGAATGGCATTATCAGACATCGCTTCTGATGATTCTGCTTCTGGTACAACAGACTTCGTGACTTATTTTCAGGCTAACTGTTCAGTAGTTACTTCTAATACAGAAGGTGCAGATGCCAGTGAATTTACTTCTTGGTCATTAGCAGGTAAAGAAGGTCTATTATCTGGATTCTAATATTAATATCAAATATTAAGTAATAAAAGGAAGGAATGGTCGAAAAGCTATTTCTTCCTTTTCCTATGATTAGCATTTCATTATTAATCAATAAATTCCCAACAACAACTACTAAATAATAAATGATGAAAAATTCAAGATTCTTACATTCATTTTTTACGCTCCTTGTTTTATTTATAACCATTAGTATCACAGCCCAAACTGGCACTATAATAGGAAAAGTGGTGGATGATGCTACAGCAGAAGATGTTATTGGTGCAAATATCGTGATAGTAGGCACTACTACAGGTACTACTTCTGATTTTGATGGTACATTTTCAATAGATTTGGATGCTGGTGTGCATAGTTTAGAGTTTATTTATATGGGCTCTGCAAAACAGATTGTCACAGATATAGAAGTGAAGGCAGGAGAAGTAACTAATCTTGGTGTGATCTCTATGATAGAGGAAACGAATGAACTGGATGTAGTCGTAGTCACAGCTAAGGCAGTCAGAAATACAGAAAATGCCTTGATGAAACTTCAGCAAAAATCATTAAATGTATTGGATGCAGTTTCTTCACAGGCGATTTCCCGATCCGGAGATAGTGATGCAGGAGAGGCCATTCAAAGAGTAACTGGTGTTACCGTTCAGGATGGTAAGAATGTATTTGTACGTGGATTAGGAGATAGGTATACGAAGACTATCTTAAATTCAATGGAAATTCCAGGATTAGATCCAGATAGAAATACCGTTCAGATGGATATTTTTCCTACCAGTATTTTAGATAATATCATCGTTTATAAGACATTCACACCTAATCTTTCTGGTGATTTTACAGGAGGAACAGTAGATATTTCATTGAAGGATTATCCAGAAGAAAAGAGTATGAATATATCTGGTTCATTAGGCTTCAATCCTTATAATAATTTGAATAGCGATTACCTGACCTATAATTCAGCAACTACGGATGGATTAGGATTAGGAGCAAATTCTCGTAGTTTGCCTATCAATAGTGGCTTGAAAAGTTTACCTCCTGGATTTGGTAGCAATATGGAAGTAGATCGTAGAGCCAATGCATTCGATAAGGAAATGTCAGCAGATAGAGCGACTAGCTTTTTGAATTCTAGTTTTGGATTTAGTTTTGGTAATAAGATTAGAAAAGAAAAAACTACAGTGGGTTTCAATGTGGCATTAGGCTATAAGAATACCTATATATATAATGAGGGTGCTGAGTTCAACGACTATTTAAAGAACACGAGCAAAGACATTACAGAATTAGAATTATCACAATCTAGAATGGGAGATATTGGTACACATGAAGTACTTTGGTCTGGATTGTTGAATGGATCTATCAGGAAAGGAAACAGTGCATATTCATTGAGTTTATTCCATACACAAGATGGTATCAAAAAGACTTCTATCATCAATTCAGAAGATTTTATCAATACTTCGATAGCATTAGAAAAAAATATTCTTTATTACAATCAAAGGAATATTTCCAATCTATCCTATAAGCAAAAGCATGACTTTTCAGATAAGTTGATGTTGCAAATCAATGTTTCTCCTTCTGTATCTATGAATAAAGAACCAGACATTAGGGAAACGACGTTCGCTATAAGCGACGAAGGAAATTACCTTTTTGATACAGGAGCAGGAGCAGCATTGACGAGGACTTATCGTGATCTATTGGAAATTAGTAATAATACGAAAATAGATCTAGAATGGAAATTCAAGCAATGGAATGGTAAAGGTGCCAAACTGCTTGGAGGATTAGCACATTTATATAAAAATAGAGATTTTTCTATCGTAATGTATAACTTTAGAAACCAAGGTTTGGATCTAGAATTTACAGGAAATCCAGATCAGATATTCGAAGAGCAGAATCTATATTCTGCTACAACTAACGAAGGTTTCTGGATAGATGGACAGAGAAATCCTTCTGACCGTTTCCAATCCAATATCAATATCACTGCAGGATATATCATGAATGAATTGCCAGTGTCTGACAAATTGACTTTGGTCTATGGACTGAGAGTAGAACATGCTCAGATGAGATATACAGGAGAACGTCAAGTGATTCAGACACAGAACGATGTCTATAATAACCAAAAAGTATTGGACGAATTAGATTTCTTGCCATCCGTGAATGCTACGTATAAGTTGAAGGATAATATGAATTTTCGTTTTGCAGGTAGTAAGACCTTAGTTCGTCCATCATTCAAGGAAAAATCATTGGCACAGATCCTAGACCCAATAACTGGGATTACTTTCATTGGTAATGTAGATAATTTGGAGCAGACAGATATTTATAACTTGGATTTGAGATGGGAATATTTCTTTAATACAGGAGAAATGGTTTCATTGACCACATTCTATAAGTACTTTGATAATCCTATAGAAATCGTGGCATTCCAAGGAGAATCTCCTACGAATATCACACCAAGAAATGCGGATAATGCAAGGGTAATCGGTTTGGAATTCGAGTTGAAAAAGAAACTGACTTTTATCTCTTCTTCATTGGAGAATTTATCCATAGGGATGAACGTCACTTATGTCAACTCTAGGGTAAAAATGACACAGATAGAATACGAGGATAGATTATTGGAACTCAGAACAGGCGAAACGACAGGCGATACTCGTACCATGCAAGGACAATCGCCTTATATCGTTAATGCGTATTTGAATTATAATGATGTAGACAAAGGTATCGAAGGAAACATCAGTTATAATGTACAGGGCGAAAGTCTGCAAGTAGTAGGAGTCAGAAGAAATGCGGATGTATTCATGCAGTCATTCCATGGTTTGAATATGAAAGTAGCTAAAAGACTAGGAAAGGAAAACAAATGGAAAATATCTGTTTCTGCCAAAAACATGTTGAATCAAAAAAGATTCAGTGTATATAGATCTTTCCAAGCAGAGGATCAGATTTGGCGTTCGATAAGACCAGGCGTAGGTTTTTCCTTTGGTGCGAGTTATACGATGTAATTTGTTTTGTTAGAAAAAACTTCAAAAATTATCAACATTTTATTAAATATTGATAATCAAGAAGTTATTTAAAGCATTTTTTTTGTTAGAAAAATAGAGCTAATTATAAGAACGTAAAAATAATGTAAATCATGTAATTAGTCATATTTGTCTGTTTAATAGATAAATATACATAGTATAAATAAAACTGTATTCGTGCGTTAACATTAGGTTAATGTGCGGGTATTGTCATTTTACGTATTGTTAATGTTGTTTTAAAATACCTATAACTTTAAAGCATTTTCTTTGCACTTGTAACATGAATTCTCCATGTTCGTAAATAGTGTGAAATGAAAATCAAGACTTTATTTATTGTAGTTTTATGCAGCTTTTCATTTTTGTTGATGGGACAAAACAAATCCCCACAGGTTAATTTGAAGTTTGGTAAAGGATTACAAGTCATTGCTGCTGACTCATCCTCTGCCATCAAAATGAATATCCGATTTCAAAGTTTATTGAATACTCAAAGGTCTTTAGATACTGGTGCAGACTGGGAGACTTCTTTTTTAATAAGAAGAGCAAGATTAAAATTTACGGGTTGGGCATTGAATCAGGATTTGAGTTTTAAGGTAGAATTAGGATTATCAAATAAAGATATTTCTACTAAATACGATTTTGGCGAGGTAAGTGGTTCTCCAAAACTGGTTTTGGATGCTGTCATGAAATACAAAGTCTTTAAAAACTTAGAAATTTGGGCAGGACAAACTAAACTTCCTGGCAACAGAGAACGAGTAATTTCTTCTCAAAAACTACAGTTTGTGGATCGTAGTTTAGTGAATAGTATTTTTAATTTGGATAGAGAAATGACTGTGCAATTGCATAGTAAATTCAAATTTGGAAAGAGTGTGATTAAGCCTATCGCGGCTTGGTCTTTTGGCGATGGTAGAAATACGACGATTAAGAATATAGGAGGATTCAGTTATACAGGTCGCTTGGAATGGTTGCCAATGGGCGAGTTTAAAAGCAAGGGTGATTATTTTAGTTCAGACCTCAAAAGAGAAGGAAAAGCTAAGTTATCATTAGGAATAACTTATAATTTCAATCAAGGATCTCCTAAGCAAAAGCAATCTGGTCGTTTCTTGATCAATGATGATGGAGATTATCTGGATAATGATTTGCATACAGTATTTATAGATATGATGTTCAAATACAAAGGCTTTTCTATGTTGGGAGAGTTTGCTCATAAGTCAGTAGCAGGAGCAGAATATAAGAGAAATAATGATTTACGTCAATTATTAGTAGATGTAGATGGACGCAGTTATTATACAGGTAATGGAATTAGCCTTCAAGCAGGTTATTTATTGAAGAAAAACTATGAGTTGGCATTTAGATATACACAAGTAATGTCAGATACAGAAGTAAGTTTTGGTGATACCAAAGAATATACTTTGGGTTTATCTAAATACATCATAGGACATAGCTTGAAATTACAAACAGATGTTTCATTATTAGATGGTGGAGCAGATTGGGGAGATAAAACATTCCGTTATCGTATTCAGATGGAAGTTGGATTTTAGAACAATAATTAATTCAAAACGAAAATTTAAACATTAAAGAGAGATGGATATAAGTATGATCATCATGTGGTTGGGTTTTATTTTGGCTTCATATTCCGTAGTTGGTAATGATACCATTCAAACTCTAGGTACATTCTTAAGTTCCAATGAAAAGAAGCCATGGTGGATACTCTTTATTTTTGCAGGTAGTATTCTTGCAGCTACATTGGTTTATGGTTGGTATACGCATGGTGGAGATGTATCTTATGGCCGTTTGGCTAAGTACGATCTGCCAGATCCTTTTGCTTGGTATTATTTATTACCCCCAATCATATTGATGTTATTGACTCGTACAGGAATTCCTGTGAGTACTTCCTTCCTTATCTTGACCTTCTTTAATCCGAAGAACTTGAATAGTATGGTCGTTAAATCCGTAACGGGTTATGCAGTAGCTTTTGGTGTGGCATTTCTATTGTTTCTACTGATTTCTAAGATATTAGAAAAGAAATTTATAGAAAATCCGGCTACAGATAAGGAAAAAAAGATTTGGACAGTCTTGCAATGGGGTTCGACAGGTTTTCTTTGGTCACAATGGTTGATACAGGATTTTGCCAATATATACGTATATCTTCCTAGAGATATAGGCTTGACAGAATTAGTCATATCTTTAGTAATTATACTAGGAATGCTAGCGTTCATCATATTTTCTAAAGGTGGGGCGATACAGCAAATCGTCAAATCCAAAACGAATACAGTAGATCTTCGATCTGCTACTATCATTGACTTTTGCTATGGTATCGTCTTGTTCTATTTCAAGGAGCTGAACGATATCCCTATGAGTACAACTTGGGTGTTCATTGGTATTTTGGCAGGACGTGAGATAGCGATCAATTTTATGCTCCATAGAAAAGATGGAAGAAAAGCCATGTTCAAGAATCTAGGAATGGATTTATCTAAGGTATTCTTTGGATTAGTAGTGAGTATATTACTGGTTTATATCGTAAAATATATTGCTACTGGAGGATTCTAATTTAGATATTGAGATATAAGAAATGCCATTGCTTCTTTAGAAGCAATGGCATTTCTATTAAGTACAATTTTAAAGTCTTAATATCTCTTAATCTAACCTAAGATCCATCTTGAATTTAACGACTTGCTTCACAGTTTTACCGTTTTTCTTAGCAGGTTTCCAATTAGGCATTTCAGCGATTACAGAAGTAATTTCTTCGATAATGCTAGCATCCTTAATTCCCTCTACATTATATAATTCAGGGGTGCCATTTTCCCTCACTAGAATTCTTACCTGCACTTTTCCACTAGTGCCAGCTTCTTTAGCAGCCATTGGATATTCAAAATTGTCAGCCATGAAAGCTGTTGCAGAATTGCTCTCACCAATATAAGTAGCATCATTTTCTGATGTATTGTATTTGTTAGATTTAGTAGAAGCATCAGCCACTAATTCATTTTGAGCGAAAGAAGTAAAAGAGATAAATAGTATAGGTAGTATAGCAAGTATTAGCTTTTTCATGATATGATTTTTATAAGTAGCAGGTTAAAATAATGATAATAAAATAGCGTAGGATTTTCGAAACGCAGCATAGCAGGAAAAAACAAGCTATTTATTATTTTAAACTATTACTTAAGTATGATTAATTATTATTATCAATGTAAATTTAATGTAAATTACTTGTAAATGCAAGTTAAACTAAACTTTTATAAGGTATTTATCATGTAAATTTTAAGTTATGTTATGTGTGTTTAATGTTAAGTTAAAAAGCGAATTTATTTTTTCATTTATTAAATCAAATAGGGTAGAGATGAGTGGATTACGAATATTTTTATATTTACACCAAATTATATAACCGAACTTGTTTAAAAACGACACTTTGGGCGAAGGCTTGTCTGCTCAGACGAAATTATTTTCCGTACTAAATGGCGGTGCTTTCCATCAGTCTATTTTGTATGTCTTGTGGAGAAGACAGTGAGCCTAATGATCCTGCGAGTATTTTTTTAAATGTGTATTTTACTAATTTTTCATTGATTACATTACCATTTAATTTACATGGAGCAGGCAATGATTTTGAGATTGGAGATGATTTAGGTCAATTTATAGCAATTGGAGAAACCACCTATTATACCAATTTAAATTTATAAAGTCGCATTGGATTTGCTTAAATTCTTGGAATTATGTGCGACATTTATGACTTAAATTGGTATAATATACTGGTAGTAGTCTCCCTCTTGAGACAGGGTTTAGTAGTAATACGCCATCAGAAATATTTGAGGAGCTCTTTACTTTTACGATAACTGATGGAACATCTTCAGCGGTACTTAATTTTATACCAACGACAGGTCCTTGTAAGGATATTATTTTAGAAGAGAATGGCTTGACGGTTGATTTCCGTATCTGTTTTAATGAGTAGAGGATACCAATAAAAACCACCTTCAAGAGCTTTGCTCTTGAAGGTGGTTTTTATTGGCTCTAATTTCCAATCAAATAGTTTTTAATTTCTAATTAATTATGTTCCAATAAAGTCTGCTTAATAATATATCCTTTCTCCGCTTTCTCTTCCCAAGGAATGGATTCACATCCAGCAAGATCACCACCACATTGCGTATCCAAAATCCAATCTTCTCTATATACCATACCAATTCCTTTAGCATATTGACTACGAGCGTAGCGTTTTTCGATTAGGTTTTCATCATTTACATAAGAGATAGTAGTGACTTCACTATAGTTATTTCCTCCTATATTTTCTGTAGTGCCAACAGTCAGTATTTCTGAATTCCAATCCTTATATACCTCTAGATTTTCTCCAGCTACAGTAAATGAAGTGGTAGGATCGATAAAAAGCGTAGCATCAAAATCAATACCTTCTTGTAGAGGGAAAATCATCTTGATCAGTTTGACATTTTCCTCTGTACGTTCTATTCTAAGATCTGTAATCTTCGTTGTCCATACATCCGTTATCTGCCATTCTTCATCCATAGATAATCGCTCAAAACGCTCTATGACATAAGTAGTATCCCCCTCATTATCCAATGTAATACCAATAATTTCTTCTTTCACAAAAGTAGAACTTTCCAGCACCTCTACACCACTGCCACCAATATTAAAGGTAGTAGAATCTGTTTGATAAATGAGATATTTACCAACTTCAAGTGGATAGTATTCATAACCAAAATCCAAGTCGTAATCCTCCGTTACCGTTCCTTCACTACAAGAAAGAAGAAGTATACAGCAAGTAAAAAAAGCCAACAACGAAAATGTAATATATGATTTCATCTTTATTAGATATTAAGATTTAGAGATGTTTAGATATTGAGATTTCAATATCTCGAGACCTACATTAGAAACGAGTATATTATACAAATATTGATATTAATTACGATAGAAATGTTTTTTGTTGACTTTATCAAACAAAAAAAGCAAAAGCATAGATAAAATCTATATCCAGCGATTAGATTTTTCAGTGTTTTTTAAGCGTTAAGAATCCCATCAGGTCCAGATTTTTTGGTGCTTTTTTACATCGATGGCAAAAAAGTATGAATGCTAGAAAAAGCGACTAAAGCCAAACGCTGCATAGCATTCAGTATGAAAGGAATCTACTGTCCTTTTCTAATAAAAAAGCATCATTCGTTTGAATGATGCTTTTTTTACTATTTCATACTCCCCATAATAATTCCACCACCTATAACATCATCGCCTTCATAGAAGACCGCCGATTGTCCAGGAGCAACACCTCTTACATTAGCATAAAATTCTGCTTCTATAGAACTACCTAAATTAGTTAATTTAGCTAATGTACCAGGATCATTATATCTGATTTGAGTAACCGCTTCCATTCCATCAGGAATTTCCGCATACTTCATAAAATTGGTTTTACCAACCATCATTCCATTCCTTAATAAATCATCCATATCGCCTAATACCACAGTATTGGATTCTGGACGGATTTCTGTTACATATTTTGGCGTACCAAATGCGACGTTCAAACCCTTACGTTGTCCAATAGTATAAAAAGGATAACCCTTATGCTTGCCAACTACCTTTCCTGCTTGATCCACAAAACTTCCACCATCCACTCTTTCTTCCAATCCATCCACTCTACGCTTCAAGAAACCTCGATAATCATTATCTGGTACAAAGCAGATTTCATAGCTTTCTCCCTTCTTAGATAATTCTGTATATCCTCTGTCGAATGCCATTTTCCTAACTTCCGGCTTAGTTAAATGCCCTATTGGAAATAGCGTTCTATTCATACATTCTTGGCTCAATCCCCAAAGTACATAAGATTGATCCTTCTTCGTATCCTTTGACTTAGTGATGAATTTTCTACCATTCGATTCATTGATAGTCGCATAATGTCCCGTAGCAATAAATTCACATCCCAACTGATCCGCACGCTTTAACAAGGATGACCATTTGATATGCGTATTACACAACACACAAGGATTAGGTGTACGCCCCGCAAGATATTCATCCACGAAATTATCAATCACATAATCCCCAAAATCCTCCCGAATATCGACGATAAAGTGATGGAAACCCATATGTACAGAAACCTCACGAGCATCATTGATAGAATCCAATGAACAACAACCCGTTTCTTTCTTATTTCCTCCAGAATTGGCATAATCCCACGTCTTCATGGTGATACCTACCACTTCATAGCCTTGCTCATGCAACATCATCGCCGTAACGGTACTATCTATACCACCACTCATCGCTACCAATACTCTTCCGTGCTTACTCATTTTCAGTTACCAGTTTTCAGTTACCAGTGACCAGTTGGTCACAGAATAAGTACAAATTTCGCTAAAAAATAGTTCTCCTCACAACTAATATTGATAAACTAATAAGCAACTCTTTTAAAAAAGGCTCCATCTAAGTATAAATAATCTCTCCAACTTCGATAATCTCCAAGATTTTTGAAGTTTTGTCAGGCTATCGCTCAGTACTTTTGTCTAGCAAAACATCAAAATTTTTAGAAAATTTCGATGTTAGAGAATGCTTACACAACCATTTTTATTTCGCTTGCATCTGTACTATTAGTCGAAATACTGCCGATGGATTATATCACTAAAAATAATTCATCATGTTTAAAAACAAGAAAAAAGAAAGAACTGCTAAAGAAATCAATGCAGGTTCTATGGCAGATATTGCCTTTTTATTACTCATCTTCTTTTTAGTAACTACTACCATCAGTGCAGAAAAAGGTCTTGCTGTGAAATTGCCGCCTTGGGATGAAGGGCTTACTACATCATATCCTTATAACCAAAAAAATGTACTCACTGTAAAAGTCAATAAATACAATGATCTTCTAGTGGAAGCTGAACCTATGGAAGTAACAGAACTACGAGCCATGACTAAGCGGTTTCTCATGAACTATGGCAAAGATCCTAATCTGTCAGAAAAACCTACGAAAGCTATCGTTTCCATCCAAAATGACAGAGCTACTTCATACGATACTTATATCGCTGTTTACAATGAAGTAAAAGCAGCCTACAATGAAATTTGGGAAGAAAAAGCATTAGCAAAATACAATGTATCCTACGAAGCATTACCCAAATCGGGTAGAAAAGCTATTCAGAGAGAAGTCCCTTTAGTGATCTCAGAAGCAGAACCTGTAGAGATGTGATTTCGTTTATTAATGATTGGAGTGATTAAAGATTAATGAGTTATACCAATGCAACTTTATAAATTTAGATTAGTATAAAAATCATTACGCACTCCAATTATTAATCGCTTCAATTATCAATTATTAATAAAATATGTCAAAATTCAAGAATAAAAAAGGAACGACTACTCCTGCTATAAGTACGGCTAGTCTGCCAGATATTGTATTCATGCTGCTGTTTTTCTTTATGGTAGTAACAGTTATTCGCGAAAAAGAAATATTGGTAGATATTACCTTGCCAGAAGCATCAGAAATAACCAAACTGCTTAATGCAAGAAAGGCAGAGCATATTTATATTGGCAAAGCTAGGGGACAAGATCCAGACTCCGATCCAATGATACAAATCAATGATAAATTTACGAAAGTAGAATAGATATGAGCGTTGATAAACGATCTTGCTAGACAAGATGAAAGAATAGTTTTACAAGTGAATCAAAGAGTATCTATGGGAATTATTATAGATGTGAAAACGGAAATACGAAAGGCAGAGCGATTAAAATTACATTATATCGCTTATAAGGATATGGATTAGAGGTATAAATGATTGAAGTGATTGATGATTATTGGGTGGAAGTATTACCTACTTTAATCATCAATCTTTTCAATATTTATTTCATGCAAATTGACGATTTTTTTTTGCTACAGTATGCTGTGCTAGTGCCTCAAAACGATAACCTTGTTTAGCGAAATGTTCTAATGTTTTAGGCAATACATATTCCAATTTATCTTTAGCTTTTAAGCTATCATGGAATACGATAATAGAACCTTTTTCTGTATTCTTAATTACATTTTCCAAGCATTGTTCCTTAGATAATGCAGGATCAAAATCCCCACTCAATACATCCCACATTACTACACGATAGTGGCGATTAAGGAATTTTGCTTGACTTGGCTTGACTTTACCATATGGCGGACGAAACAGCTCGGAATGGACAGCATGAGCTCCTTTTCTTACATTTCTAAGATAGGTTACATTATCTGTCAGCCAGCCATTTAGATGACTGAAGGTATGGTTTCCAACGGAATGTCCAGCTTTTCTTACCTTTTCTAATAAATCAGAATATTGCTTTACATTTTCTCCTACACAGAAGAAAGTCGCTTTTGCGTTATACTCTTCCAATAAATCCAAAACCCAAGGTGTAACCTCTGGTATAGGACCATCATCAAAAGTAAGGTAGACTACTTTATCCTCTGTAGGTAGTCTCCATATGAAGTTTGGAAATAATTTCCGGATAAAATTGGGTATTTTCACGAGGTACATAGTATGGCGGTTTTAGGTTTTTAGAGCTTGCTGACTTAGGGTAAACCCTAAAAATTAATTAATGTGTTCAGTAGTTCTGTTTAGGTATTGGTCGGAAGGTTAAGCCGACACTTTATTGAACTAGCCTAAAAAGTTAGTTTTAGACCAATTCATTGTTTATTTTCGCACCGAGATCGATAGTATATACGATGAAAACATCAAAAACGCTGCTTTTTTCAGTGGAAATTCCGCTGATTTATGGAATTATATAAGTAGTAACATTGTTATAGTATAATCTTGTTGATACATATTATTAGATAACTAGATTCTTGCATTTATTTGGCAATAATTATTTATCTAAGGATTTCTAAATCTAATAATCTTAATATCTAATTAGAATTATGTCAAAGCCAAGAGTTCGATTTGCACCTAGTCCTACAGGAGCATTACACATAGGAGGAGTCCGTACAGCTTTATATAACTACCTTTATGCCAAAAAGTTAGGAGGTACATTCATTTTGAGAATTGAGGATACCGATCAGACTAGATATGTGCCAGGAGCAGAGGATTATATCATGGAAGCCTTGGCTTGGTGTGGATTGGAGATGGATGAAAGCCCTGCTAAGGGTGGAGAATATGGTCCTTATCGACAGTCTGAAAGAAAGGAGATGTATGGCGATTTTGGTCATCAGTTAGTGAAGAATGGCTGGGGATATTATGCTTTTGATACGTCAGAGGATTTAGATGTCAAAAGGGAAGAACTGGAAGCACAAGGGCAGAAGTTTTCTTATAGTGCATTGACGAGAGGTTCGATGAAGAATAGCTTGACGATGCCAGCGGATGAAGTAAAACAACTAATGGACAGTGGAGTAGATTTTACGATCCGCCTCAAATGTCCTGCAGATGAAGTGGTATCGGTAGATGATATCGTACGAGAGAGGGTAGAGTTTCAATCCGGTTTATTGGATGATAAAGTGATGCTAAAATCTGATGGCATGCCTACTTATCACTTAGCGAATGTGGTGGATGATTATCACATGAAAATCACGCATGTGATTCGTGGCGAAGAATGGTTGCCAAGTACAGCACATCATGTTTTGTTGTATCGTGCATTTGGATGGGAAGATAGTATGCCACAGTTTGCACACTTGCCATTGATATTGAAACCAGCTCCTTCTTCTTATATTAATAATAAGAATGTAGATAGCTTGACAGAAAAATTCGTATCAGAATTTTATAAGAAAAATCCAGATTTTACTTTAAAATCAAAGGAGCAGGTCAAGCAAATGATTAGAGGAATATTAATTGATAAAAATAGTATTTCTTCTAGAGTTCAAGTGAAAGGAAAGGATAAGGAAGATAAGATTGTGATCAAAGAATTTTTGAAAAGTACGCTTTTTGGAAAATTGAGTAAGCGGGATGGAGATCGTTTAGGATTCCCTGTTTTTCCATTGTCATGGCAAGGAGAAAAAGCGGATGATTCATTCGAAGGTTTCAAAACAAAAGGCTTTGATCCTAAAGCATTGATCAATTTTCTCGCATTTTTAGGTTGGAATCCAGGAACGGAGCAGGAAATATTTTCAATGGATGAATTAGTAGATACATTTACCTTGGAAAGAATAGGAAAATCTGGTGCTAAGTTCGATTACGAAAAATCAAAATGGTACAATCAGCAATATTTGATCAATGGAGATAATGCGACTATTGCTAAAGATTTGAAGCCATTAATGTCAGCTCAAGGATGGAATGTAGATGATGCGACATTAGAAAAAGTAGCAGAATTATATAAGCAAAGAGCTACATTTTTGAATGATATTCCTGCTGCTGCATCTTACTTTTTTGTAGATGATTTTTCTTACGATGAAAAAACTGCTCGTAAAAAGTGGAAATCACAGCACGCAGAAAAGAATTATGCATTAGTTGATATTTTAGAAAATACAGCCGATTTTTCTGCTGAAAACCTAGAAACAGTTATTAAAGGTTTCATTACAGAAAACGAACTCGGTTTTGGCGACGTAATGGCTCCATTGAGAATTGCAATTTCTGGCGTAGGAGGAGGACCTTCTTTATTCGATATTCTAGCTTTGCTAGGTAAGGAGAAATCTGTCGAGCGATTGAGAAAAGGATATGTAGTTTTTGAAGGGTTGCAGAGCTAAAATTATGATCAAATGCTTCTTGGGATAATATCTTAAGAAGCATTTTGTTTTATATTGATATCTAGCCATTTACTTAATGAAGTTATCAAACAACTTCAATATCTTCACAACATGATTTCAGGCAAAGGCATAAAAAAATCCTATGGTACATTAGAAGTACTAAAAGGAGTAGACATAGAAGTTAACAAAGGAGAGATCGTATCTATCGTTGGAAAATCTGGGGCAGGTAAGAGTACTTTGCTTCATATTTTGGGGACATTAGATAATTTTGATAGCGGATCATTGAGAATCAATGGTACAGAAGTAGGTGAACTTTCACAGAAAGAAATGGCTGC
>JBNMOV010000048.1:0-17439 GCA_051275765.1 Maribacter sp.
TTATCCCATTTTTTTAGCATCTTCTTTGATGACTAGATAGTCATTTCCTCTTTCTGCTATTTCCATATATTTTCGATTTCCCTTGGCAGCTTATTTATTGAAATCTCCTTCGTCTAATATTGATATAATTTGGTTTTATTTTTTGATAATATAGTGTTTCTATCTTGTTTTTAACTTCTGTGGGAAATTATCAATTTTAAATCCTTTCCCAATATCGTAAATTTCTAGAATTTCTGATGTTTTGCCAAAAATTAGTTGAAGCCTTTGTTATACAAGATGAAGTAATTTTGTTTGGTATCACTTCAAAAGTCTCGAAGACTTTCGTAGTGATGAGTTTACGTTTTCTCGAACATCGGAAAATTTCAAAATTTCTGATGTTTTACTAGGCGAAAGACAGTGATTTTGCTTGTTCTAGCTTCAAAAGTCTTTAAGACTTTTGAAGCTAGAAAGCTAATAGATGAAAACAAATGAGCATTGTTTATATAAATACATTATTTTTGCAGCCGTATGCAGTTTTTATACCCAACATTTCTATTCGCCTTGGCGACAATCCTTATTCCTATCCTTATCCACCTGTTTCATTTCAGGCGGTTTAAGAAGGTATATTTTACTAATGTAAAATTCCTAAAGGAAGTAAAGGAAGAGACTTCTAATCGTAATCGATTGAAGCATTTACTCATTTTATTGTCTAGGATACTGGCAGTAGCAGGGCTTGTTTTTGCCTTCGCTCAGCCCTTTATTCCTCAAGGCGATGAAGTAAAAACTGGCGAAAAAGCAGTCAGTGTATTCGTGGATAATTCATATAGTATGAGTTCCTTGAGTGCAGATGTGCCCTTATTGGAAAAGGCGAAACAACGAGCTAGAGAAATCGTAGCGGCGTATAGTGTAGAGGATCGTTTCCAAGTATTGACACATGACTTCGAAGGAAGACATCAACGAATGGTCAATAAGGAAAATGCACTTGCCTTGATAGATGAAATCGAAATCACACCTGCTGTAAGAAATTTGAGCAAGGTCGTGAGTCGAGTAAAACAGGCATTAGGCAATTCTACGATAGAAAATAAGTCTTCGTACATCATTTCTGATTTCCAAAAGAATATCACAGACTTAGGTACAGAACAAGATACGACGATTGATTTCAATCTAGTTCCTTTGCAATCTGTTAGAAAACAGAACATTAGTTTAGATTCTGCTTGGTTTGCGGCTCCTGTTCAGATGTTGAACCAGAATAACAAGCTATTGGTCAAAGTACGTAACCTGAGCGATGAAAAAGCGGAGAATGTGCGCTTGACACTGAATCATGGCGGACAGACCAAACCTATGGGAACGCTGACTATTCCTGCTCAATCTGAAATTATTGATACTGTAAATATTACGGTATTAAAAGCAGGTTGGCATGAAGCGGAATTATCTATTACAGATTATCCAGTACAGTTCGATGATAAATTATTTTTCACATTCAATGTACCAGAAGAGATTAATATTCTAGTTATTGATGAAGGAAATCCTAATCGTTATTTGAAAGCATTATTTGCTGGCGTGAGTATTTTTAAAGTAGATCATCAGCGGAGTAATGGATTGGATTATTCTAAACTGCCAACTTATAATTTGATCGTATTAGATGAATTATCTGCGGTTTCTTCTGGTTTAGGTTTCGAATTGAAAAACTATGTTGCTAATGGTGGAAACCTTGTTGTTTTCCCTCATTCTCGTGCAGATATTAATTCTTACAAATCCTTTTTAGGAAGTTTTCCTGCTAATGAATTGATGTCTTTTGATGAAAAGAAAAGGGAAGTAGGTAGGATGAATACAGAAGAATTCATTTTTAAGGATGTATATGAAAATACGCGTTCTAATTTGAGATTGCCTAATACAGAAGGAAATTTCCAGTTAACTAAGTTTGGAAGTAGGGGAGAAGAGCAATTATTAACATACAGAGATGGAACTACTTTTTTAGGAAAATATAGAGTAGATCAAGGTCATTTATACCTTTGTGCATCTCCTTTAGATGATAATTATAGTGATCTAGTAAGGAATGCAGAGGTATTTGTACCAATGATTTATAAAATGGCATTGTCTTCTGCTAAATCGAAGAAAATCGCTCAATTTATAGGAAAAGATGAAATTTTGGAAGCGTCTAATTCATTGACTGGAGCAGAAACGGTCTATAAGATGAAAGGTAGTGCAGAAGAATTCATTCCAGAGCAGCGTAAGATAGGTTCTAAGGTTATTATTGGTATCAATAATCAAATTAAGGAAGCAGGATTCTATAATCTGTTTTATACAGAAGATGATCTGACGGAGAAATTTGCTTATAATTATGATAGAAGAGAATCTGAATTGGATTACCTTTCGGATCTTGAATTGAAAGAAAAAGTTGGAGCTAGTTATAAAGTATTGGCTTCTAATGCTGAAACTGATTTTACACAATATATAGGAGAGCGAAGCAGAGGAATTGTACTTTGGAAATGGTGCCTGATTGCTGCATTGATCTTCTTGGCTATTGAAACATTGTTGTTGAGGTTTTGGAGAACCTGATAGAGAAGAGGGCGTTTCGCTTCGCTTTGAGGAGAGAGGAGTCAGGAAAAATAGTTAGCAATTATTAGTTTCTAATGACCAATTTCCAATAACCAATTTCTAATTTTGAGTGACTAATATGAAACTTCTGATTAAAGGTGCTACGATAGTAGATTCGCGTTCATCCTTGAATGGCGAAAAGCGAGATATTCTGATAGAAGATGGGATAATAGCAAAAATCGGAAAGCGAATCAATGCTTCTGATGCTGAAATCGTGAAGGAGGAAAACCTTCATGTGTCTATCGGCTGGATGGATATAGGCGTGCAAGTTTGTGATCCAGGATTGGAACATAGAGAAGATTTGGAATCTGTGATAGCTGCAGCTGCGTCTGGTGGATATACCTCGATTGCTTGTTTCCCTAATTCAGATCCTACTGTTCATAATAAATCGCAAGTCAAGTATATTACTAAGCAAACAAAAGGTGAAGTAGTCGATTGTTTGCCTATAGGTGCAGTGACGCATGATTGCAATGGAAAGGATATTACAGAGATGTATGATATGACGACGTCAGGTGCAGTATCTTTTTCTGATGGCAATAAACCTATCGCAGATAATGGTATGATGCTTCGTGCTTTACAATATGTCAAACCTTTCGATGGCGTAATTTTGAATCATCCGCATGATTTGGCAACGGCTCATTCTGGACAGATGCACGAAGGATATATTAGTACAACTTTAGGACTGAAAGGAATTCCTTCTTTGTCAGAAGAACTCATGATTTTTAGAGATTTACAATTATTGAGCTACGCAGATTCTCGTTTGCATATTCATAATATATCTACTAAAAATGGTGTAGAACTTATTCGTGCTGCCAAAAAGCAAGGACTAAAAGTAACTGCTTCTGTAGCAGTGATGAATCTAGCTTTTCAAGATGATGCACTAGCAGATTTTGATACGAATATGAAGGTGTTACCACCTTTGAGAGAAAAATCGGATAGCAAAGCATTGATTAAAGGCTTGAAAGATGGTACGATAGATTGTATCACATCGAATCATGTTCCTTGGAATATGGAGGCGAAGGATTTAGAGTTTTTGTATGCTGAATTTGGAGCGATAGGTTTAGAAACTACTTTTGGCTTGGCTTACAAAACTTTGGAAGGAGAAATGCCTTTAGCTGATATTATTGATAGAATGTCGCATCGTCCTAGAGCTATATTGCATCAAGAAATTCTAAGTATCGAAGAAGGAAAGAAGGCTAATTTGACACTGTTTATTCCAGAGCAAGAATTTGTTTTTGAAGCGGATATGATTAAGTCTAAATCTAAGAATACTTCTTTGATAGGTGAGAAATTGAAGGGAAAAGTGTTTGGTGTTGTGAATAATGGAGGGTTGAGTTGTTGTTGAGTTGGAAAAATAGAGGGGTGAGACGCGAAGCATCGCGTCTGTACGGATAATTTATTTTTATGGGGCATCGTGATGAAATATTGGATGATGAATTAGCTTCTCCTAAAAAAGGAGCTAGAGAATTGATTTGGTTATGGGCGTTGATTGCCACCGTTACTTCTGCTGGTTTTTATATGCTTCCTTTATTGGTTTTTTATCCCGATTTTGGTAAAACAGCCAGTCCTCAAGATGAATTTTTATCTGGTTTATTATCCTTCCTCCATCTTTTCATGGCAATGGCAATGGTAAAATATTTTATTCATAATTGTCATTACCAAACGCTACTAAAAGGCGGTTATTATATTTTGCTTTTTGGTTCTGGAGTATTTTTATTAGGATCTGTTTTGAGTATTTTTGGGGTCATTATTCCTGCTAGAGACCATTTTCTACAAGATGGTACGGCATTGGGCCTTTGGGAAGAGAATTATGAAGCTATTATTACTATATTTATTGTTTTTATTAAATTTTTATTGATTAAACCTTTGACTCGTTTTTTATCTAAAAAAGACTAAAAGTTAGGGGGAAACTCATTAATCATCAATCACGTCAATCATTAATAACCATGTTTCAAGAAAAAGATAATACACTATACGCTGAATTCAAATTTTTGGATTTCAAAGAGGCATTTTCCTTCATGACACAAGTAGCTATATTAGCAGAAAAACACAATCATCATCCTAATTGGTCTAATGTGTGGAATACTGTGAATATACAACTTTGTACACATGATGAAGGAGATATTGTTACTAAAAAAGATCATGATCTAGCTAAGGATATTGAGGGAGTATTTGAGCGATATGGAAAGTGATTTTATTCCTTTTTATCATTGATATCTTTGTAAGTAAAACAAATGAATTCCTCTTTGCCTAACTGATCCAAACGAGTCATATTGCAAAGCATTTCTTCTGAAGGATCATCTTTCTTTTGGCAGCTTTGACATAAACTAGGCAAAGGATGTAGATCTGGATTTTGCCTATTGCCATCATCATCAAAATATCCGCCTTCAAATGGTATGGATGGCTCTATATCTTCTTCTTCAAAATGATTTTCTATATATTCCTTTACCCATTCTTGATACTTCCAATCTTTAAATTTAAACCATTGTTGTCGAATATTCTCATTATAATCTACCTCATCTTTAAAATTTCTAAAAGGTCTTTTTCTTTCTAAAATAGATTCCAATCGCCACTTTATTTTAGAAGGGGATAATGTTTCTACAAATGCTGCCATTATTCGAAAAGAATCCCTAGAAGGGATCTTTTCCATTTTGAAATAATCGTCAATATTAGCCTCTATTTCCTTCAAATCTTCCTCCCAAAATTCTCGCCCGTCTGGATATTCATCAAGATCTATTATCTCTTTAATCTCATGAGTTTGCTTGTGGATATAGCAGATCATTCCTCCATCCAAATGCTCCGCTATTTCCTTTATTTTCTCTTTTGATAAATTCATAAGTATATCTTTTACTTGGAATTATCCTAATTCCTTCACTAATTTATTAAAACTATTCTTTATTCCAGAGGAAAGTGTATCTGTATAACCATCATTCGTCAAAAACTTTAATTCATCGCCTAATTCGGGGTGTTTTTTAGCGATACTAACCAATATTTTAAAAGCTGTAATTCGTACAGAAGGCGTTTTGTCTATCGTTTCCCAGATAGTTATACAGATATCGAATAATTTACCTTCGTTGTCATCATCCACCTCCATTTTTCGGATAAGTCTCAATATTTCACGCTGGTGTCCTTCTTCTTTTTTTGCGACTATATCCATAAAATCAGAAAGATAAGGCTGCAAACGAGGATCACGTTTTTCACCGCAATGATTCAAAATCCAAGCACAACGCCAAGCCTGTGGTTTCTCATTAGATAAAGCGATTTTTATCGCCTCATGATATCGACTATCGCTAGAATTGAGTAAAGATATATATATGTCTGTCTATCAATCCTTTTTGAAAATACTTCTAATAAATATGCTGACATTTTATTGAGTTTTGATTCCTACAGATTGATAAAATATATTCAAACGTTTTTGCTCATCTTCATCATGAATATGTTGGATTTTGATAATTTTATGATTAGTTCCAAAGGTCAGTTTTTGCATACAACGATGCGTATAATTACAATTCTGATGTGTCAAATAATCTGTAAAATGAACATGAAATTCAAGCTCATTAATCTCCTCTATTCTACTTTGTCCCCATACTAATTTATCCATTTTTTTCTTACCTGCGAGCATATTACTTTCATAAGAATGGCCAATCGAATCTGCTCTTTTTAATACTTTATTACCAATATCATATTCACAATCATTATCCAATAATTTTTTAGTATCATCATATAAATCCTAATCTAAAAAATAACCAAATGAAATAGCTTTTTCTTTACTGATTCTTAAACCATAATTCCCTTCTGTATTCTGATTTATTGACTCATAATATTCTTTCGTTTTTTGGAATGCTTCTTTAATATTATGGAAATTAATTCCAAAATCTTCTACTATTTTTTGATTAGAATACTGTCTATTGTTATCTAGGAAAAATAAAGGAATTTTATTTTTTAATTCATTATTACTATCCGTTACAATTAAAATCATACACTTTTTGTTCTTGTATAATTTAAAAGAAATATAGGTCGCCATGTCAGGTGAACAAACACCTGACACGGCGGCTTTTAATTGATTATCAATATTTTATCTTATTTTATTTTTTCCAAGAAAACTAAAATATTTTATTCAATTACTTGTGTATGGTTTTAAATCCGTTACATAAGCTCTAGGAATATCAATTAAATTAAGTTCATTTTGATGAATTGATTTAATATCATTTAAAATATGAATTAATGGCGTAGCAGGAAATGAATTAGCATTATAAATTTTTCGATGATTTTTATTCGTCATCCCTTAGATTGGTAGGTTATATTTTTCTTACTGCCTAAAGTTAAAGCATTAGTCATAAAACAAGAAAAATTTAAACATACTTTAATTTGTCTCGACATTTAAATACCCTAACTTCGCCATCAAAATTATCAAACATGGAAATGAGAACGATAGACCCCAAAGAGGTCGCAACAAAGGATTTACATCAATTTTTATTAGGTGCTGTAGCTCCTCGACCTATTGCATTTGCCAGCACAGTAGATGAGGATGGTAATAAAAATTTAGCTCCATATAGCTTTTTCAATGCCTTCAGTTCCAATCCGCCTACCTTGGTTTTTTCATCCAATAGAAGGGTAGTGGACAACACGACAAAAGACACTTTACACAATATCCAGAAAACAGGTGAAGTTGTTATCAATGTCGTGAATTATAACATCGTACGCCAAATGGCAATCGCTGGTGTACAATATGATACTGGCGTAGATGAATTTGTGAAAGCTGGATTGACACCTATTGCCTCAGATTTAGTAGCTCCATATAGAGTGAAAGAATCTCCAGCTCAGATGGAATGTAAGGTTAGAGATATCATCACATTAGGAGAAGGAGGTGGAGCAGGACATTTGATTGTTTGTGATGTAGTCAAAATGCACATTGCTGAAAATGTAATAGATGACAAAGGTAGAATCGATCCGCATAAAATAGATCTCATGGGAAGAATGGGAAGAGCTTTTTATGTGAGATGTAGTGGTACGAATGTATTTCCTATCGTGCAGCCAGTCACGCAAATTGCCATAGGATTCGATGCTTTGCCAAAAGCAGTCAAAGAAAGTAAAATCCTCACAGGGAATAATCTGGCTCAATTAGCAGGATTACTAGAAATGCCAAGCCAAGCAGATGCAGACGAACTCAAAAAAGATGTAGGAATCTCTACATTATTAAAAATGGATAATACGGAATTAATGCTCCATAATTATGCTAAGCAAATTCTAGATGCAGAAGGAGATGGAGCTAAAGCTAAAGCGATGAAGGTATTAATGTTGAGATAGAAACAAAAAACGGCAGCCTTTTGGGCTGCCGTTCTTATCGTAAAACGAAAGAGTAATATCAATCTAAAGTACTTTTGTTAAGGGTTTTATGGACATATTAACGAACTAACCTTATTCAAAATCCCTTTCGTTCGGATATATTATTTTTTAATCAGTATGCTAAGTAAATTAAGATTCTTGAAGGCTGATCTTCTTTTCCTCCACCATTTTGCGAATATTGATCAAGGCGTATCTCATACGACCTAGTGCAGTATTGATACTTACACGAGTCAATTTGGCGATTTCCTTGAAACTCATATCTGCATAGTGGCGAAGCACTACTACTTCCCTTTGCTCAGGAGGTAATTGATCCACCAATTGACGGATTTTTTGATGCGTTTCACTCTTAATAATGCTAGTTTCAGCATCATCATCACTCATCTGTAATACATCGAATATATCGAATGTGTCAGTAGGAGATACCATCGGACGACGCTTATTCCTTCTGAAGTGATCCACGCACATGTTGTATGCTATACGCATAGCCCATTGTACGAACTTACCTTCGTGGTTGTATTTACCCTTTCTTAGAGTGTCTATAATTTTGATAAAAACATCTTGGAAAATGTCTTCTGCGAGAGCGTTGTCTTTTACAAAAAGGTAAATCTGTGTGTAGATTCTATCCTTATGACGATTCAATAACTCTTCAAATGCACGTTCATCACCTTCTAGGTATTGAACAATCAATGTCTGATCATTAAGCGGTTGTACTTGCATACCGATCTGATTTAGGTCGATTAAAAAAATATAGTTGTAAGTTGGAGGTTATAACCTATAAATCAAAAAAGTGTAAAGTTTACTCGCTATAAATGCTATTTTTAAATTATTGAAATAAGGAGGAAAAGAGATGAAAATATATCGCTTTATTTCCTTTGATGAATCTAATTTACAGGTAAGAAGCGAAGTATGTTCGATTTTAACGTTTCTTAACCTATTTTTAACGATTCTCTAAAAATAAACCGTTAACTAAATATGTTACAGGATGCTATTTTTTGAAGCAGCCTTTTTTTTATACATTTTGAGATGCTTGGAATTATATATGTGAGAATGTAGTTATCTGTATCAATGCTAAGTTATGTTTAAGGAAAAGACCGCTTCGCTAAGAGAGGAAAGACCATGCAGTAAGCTGTCTTGAGAGAAAAGAGAAATGGATTATTATGGTGTTTTCTCTTTTCTCTCAGCGAAACGGTCACTCAATTCGGCTTTGTCGAACGATCTCTTTTCCCTCAGCGAAGTGATATAAGATAGTTCAGGTACATATATGGTATATTAATCAAGCCCTCTCTTTTTTAGTATCAAGTCTTATTGTACTTTTGCATCTCTTTTTATAAATGATTGTTACACAAAAAGGCATCTAAGATCCAAAATCTAATGTCTAACATCTAATTTCAAATAAAATGGCACATCAATACATCAGCGAATTAGCCCAGTACGAAGGAAAAGAAGTAGTTCTTAAAGGCTGGGTGTATAATGCTCGTTTTGGAGCAAACCACGCCTTTATAGAAATGAGGGACGGAAGCGGATTTGCTCCTTGCGTAGTCTCTAAGGACGACGTAGGCGAAGAAATCTTTGAAAAAGCAAAGAAATTATCAAGAGAAAGTTCATTTGCGATTACTGGTACAGTATCTAAGGATGATCGAGCAAAAGGCGGTTTCGAAGTTCTTGCCAATAATATTGAGATATATAGCTATGCTAAGGATTACCCTATTAAGGTAAATGAAAATGAACATGGCGTTCGTCACTTAGCAGATCGTCGCCACCTTTGGCTGAGATCTAAGCGACAGTGGGCTATCATGAGAGTTCGTAATGAAATCATCATGGGAATTCACGAATTTTTCCAAAAAGATGGATTCTTACAAATGGATTCTCCATTATTCACGAGTAATGCAGCTGAAGGAAGTACAGATTTATTCAAAACTGATTTCTTTGGCGAACCTGCCTACCTTGCACAAACTGGTCAGTTATATGGCGAAGCGATGTGTATGGCACAAGGAAAGATTTATACTTTTGGTCCTACATTCCGTGCAGAAAAATCAGATACACCTCGTCACTTGGCTGAATTCTGGATGATAGAACCAGAAATGGCATTCTATGATAACGAGATGAACATGGATCTAATAGAAGGGTTCACGCGCCACGTGGTTAATCGCTGTATAAAAAACTGTGCACAAGAACTAGAGATACTAGAACGTGATACAGAAAAATTAGGAAGAGTAAATCAAGATTATCCTCGCGTACCTTATACCGATGCTATTAAAATTCTAAGAGGAGAAGTAGATGTAAATGGTAAGAATGCCATTAAAGTACAGGAAGCTGATCTAGCTGCTGCGACAGCTGGCATTGAAGAAAAGAAAGCTGATATTGCTGAAAGAGAGAAGGCAATAAAAGGAGGTATGAAAAAAGGAGCTAGGAAATTCAATGAAGCTAAAATCATTGCTTTGAGAAGTGAGATTGGCATATTTGAAGAAGCTGGTAGAAATATTCCAAAATGGATCGCATCTGCTCAGAATTTTAAGGATGGCGAAGATTTTGGAAGTTCAGACGAAACCGTATTAACTCGTGTATTCGATGCACCAGTCATGGTATATAATTGGCCTACGAAAATCAAAGCATTCTACATGAAAGAAGTAGAAGGCGATCCAGATCACGTGAAAGGAGTCGATTTATTGGCACCAGATGGATATGGAGAAATCATAGGTGGATCTGAAAGAGAAACTGATATCGATGTTCTTCTAAAAAAGATAAACGATCATAATCTTCCAATGGAACCATTCGAATGGTACTTGGATCTGAGACGTTTTGGTTCTGTACCTCATTCTGGTTTCGGACTAGGATTGGAAAGAATGGTGCGTTGGGTTTGTGGTATTCATCACTTGCGTGAAACGATTCCTTTCCCTAGAAGATATGGAAGATTATTGCCTTAGTAGATTAGACATTGAGATTTTAAGATAAAACTGCATTTTCAAAAATAAAAGCTCTATCAGGTTAAATTCTGATAGAGCTTTTTGTATCTATTTTGGATTAGAACCCAACCTTTCTTATCATTTTATCCGTCTTCGTAGGTATTAGCCATTTATTTAAAATATTCAAGAATGAAAAATCTATGTTACCTAATACTACTGTCTTTCATCACGATTGCTACTCAATCCTGTAAGGATAATAAGCAAACCTTTGAACCATCATTGGATTTAGAAGAATATGTACTCCTTAATTTTAATGGAGTAGAACGTTTATATACTAATGATTATAGTGCTATCAATGTATATAATTATCAAGAGGAAGGCGAAGAACCTTTCTTGTTGGTTAGTGTTATTCCATATGATTTTCCCTTTACTATGCTTTTTAATTTGAAGATAAAAAATCCTATCATTGGAGACTTTGTAAAAGAACAATTAAATTTTAAATATACAGATGTTTTACTAGATAATTCCATTGATATGAGCTGCGATACTTTTGGGGGTTGCGAGGGAGATATGGAAGTAACTATCCATGAATATGACGAAGTAGAAAGAAAAACCATTGGTGAATTTTCGGGAACACTAAGCAATTTTAATGATCCAGAAAATGCTGATCAATCTTTTGAAGGCGAATTTGTGGTATTTACAGATTATTAATTTAGTTTTTAAAAATTTGTATTAATATCTAATCTTTTTTATGTTTAAAAATATCCAAGAATGAAAAATCTATGTTACCTAATACTCTTATCCTTCATCACGATTGCTACGCAATCTTGTAAAGACAAGCAAAACCAAACCTTTGAGCCATCATTGGATTTAGAAGAATATGTACTCCTTAATTTTGATGGAGTAGAACGCTTATATACTACTGATAATTTCATCACAGTAAGTCATTATTATCAAGGCGAACTAGAAGAACCTTATATCACTATCAGCCTGACTCCACAGGAAAATACTTACACTCATTTTTTCTTGGAAATGAAAAACCCTGCTGTTACTGATTTTGAAACGGAGCAGCTAAGATTCAACTTTTTAGATTATTCAATAGATGAATCTTATCCTATGATTTCTGCTTCATGTACTAATTATGCTTGTGAAGGAAATATAGAATTAACGATTCATGAATATGGTGTAATAGGAGAAAAGCTGATTGGCGAATTTTCAGGAACACTAAGTGGTTTTAATGATCCAGGAAATACTAATCAATCCTTTGAAGGAGAATTTGTTGTATTTATTGATCAATAATTCATTCTTAATGAAATTGAATAATTGCACAGAGAATGATTTCTTATCTACGAATAGTTCTCGCTCAAATATTTATTATACCACTGTTTTGTTGAATCGTTTGTTTAAATTCCGTTAGAAAATCGGACTTGGTAACTACTGTTATCAAGTCCGATTTTTCGTTTTGTACAACTCACTTCAAATACGAACTTACTTACGGATGTTACGCAAAAGTAATTTTATAAGTTTGATTCAGTGCTGTCCAGCACCTTATTTCTGTTCTTTTGGGGATCTCCCGTACTTTTTTTCATTGATAAAAAAAGTACCAAAAAAATCTAGACCCGATGGATTTTTTAACGTTCAAAAAGCACGTAAAATCCTAAACTGTATAAACTCGATTTTTTAGCAATTTTCACTTTTGGTTTCATTGCTTATTTGGCTACATTTCCTTTATAATAGACAATACTTGCTCATACAGTATACCGTTTTAAACGGATTTTAAGCACTTTTTAAACTAAAATCCATAAGGTCAATCTTTCTAAGAAGTTAAGTATTACCCATTTTATTTATGTTTAATATTAGGGCAATTCATTATTTATCAATTGCTTATGATTTTTTAAATAATCTTTTCACGATCCCGATATTATGCAGTTTAGTGGAGACGATACTTGAAATCCGTTTAAAACAAAATACTGTATGAGCATAAACGGCTATAAATTTAAAGTTTTATAGCTAGATGACAGACGAGATCAAACAAAAGAAATACTACTGGAGCGAGTTTATTTTGTTTAGGATTTCAAGTATCATCGTAGCGTTAAGAACTGCATCCAGTCGGGTAGTTTCTGGTTCTTTTTTCTACCAAAAAGAACCAGAAACAATGAACAAGGCTCTAACAGTTAATAACTAGTAATACTAAATCAAAATAGCTTCTAATTTAATCATGCGTAACATCAGTTAGTGAAACGAATTCAATAACAAAAGGAGTTTCGTGAAAATAATACAAGGCAAATGACAGGCCTATAGATAAGCAATCTTAATAAAGTTCTCCGGAAATATAATATAGGTAAAACCATCATACTTAGAATTCCGTATTCAAATCCAGTATCATATCCAAAAAGAAATATTCCCAAAAGAAATAATAGGACAACTGTAGTAAACCATGAAATTCTAGAAGCGACATAAAGTTCCAAATGATTCATCCATACAGGGATAGTCACGATAAGAAAACCCAACAAACACAAAAGCAACCCTTCCTCTAATTCTAGATATAGAAATAAAAGAGAAAACGGAAATAACATCACTACAGAAACAAATAGGATACCATTATGTGTACGAATGATTTTCGCTTCTGACTTCTCTATCTTTGGAGTCACGCCAATATTCTGTATCCTATTATATAAATTCACGATCTTCAATGTAATATTCGATATCTCTTTTAAAGCATATTTTATTTTATCACTATTATAGCAATAGTTGAATCAAAATAATTACTGTGCTTTAACTTCAACTATAAAAAATATGGCTTCAGTATATAACAATAATACACATTAAATCATTCTCATTCATACTTCCCGTATAAATATAATTGAGCCAATTATAATCTACATTATATAAGTATTGAAAAGAATCCTCTTTAACAATAATACGACACTAAATATTAGCGGATTTTGGTAATCGCTTTTAAATCTTAGGTAGTTTAAGTTTGGAATCTGTATTATACTTACTTTTAAGGCATCATGAAAAAAATCATCATCATAGGAGGAGGTTCAGCAGGTTTAGCAGTAGCAGAAATGCTTTGCGAGCAACATGAAATACACATCTATGAAAAAGGTAAAACCATAGGTAGAAAATTTCTAGTAGCTGGAAACGGTGGTTTCAATCTCACTAATCATGCTCAAGGAGAGGGCCTCATCAAACGTTATAGTCCTCGACTTAAAATGAGGGAATGCTTGGAAAATTTTGATGGAAATTCGGCTAGAAAATGGTTAGAAAATTTAGGCGTTCCTACTTATGTAGGAAGTAGTGGAAGAGTTTTTCCAGAAGAAGGAATCAAACCTATTCATCTATTACAACGAATAAAAGATAAGTTATTAAAAAATGATGTACAATTTCATTTCCATCATGAATTCGTAGCATTTTCTAAAGAAGGAATTCCCATTATTAAACATGCTGAAAAAGAATTCCAACCTGAAGGAGATTACTATATTTTTGCTTTAGGTGGAGCTTCTTGGAGCGTAACTGGATCTGATGGAAAATGGCGAGATATTTTTGATAAGAAAGGAATTAAAACTATCGATTTCCAATCATCTAATTGTGGTATTAATATTCATTGGAATAATGATTTTAAAAATAAATATGAAGGCATGCCTCTAAAGAATATTAAAATAAAAATTGATGATTTCACAGTAAAAGGCGAAGCATTAATTACTCAATATGGACTCGAAGGAAATGCCATTTATCCTATTATTCCCAAAGTAAGAAATGAATTAAATATTCATAAAAATGCTTTTATTCATTTAGATTTAAAACCTAATAATTCTATTGTACAATTACAAGAAAAAATAAAAGATAAAAATATTAAAACTAAAAATTATGCTTATATTTTTAATCTAAATAAAAGCCAATTAGCACTCATCAAACAATTCAGTAAAAAGGAAGAATATATTAACCCTTTATTATTTATCAAATTATTAAAAAAATTAAAAATTCCTATTCATTCTCTTCGTCCTCTGGAAGAAGCCATATCTACAGTAGGTGGAATTTCTTGGAAAGATATGAATGATGATTTTTCATTAAAAGATAATTCAAATATATTTATTATTGGAGAAATGTTAGATTGGGATGCACCTACTGGCGGTTTTTTATTACAAGCTTGTTTTTCTATGGCTCATGCTGTAGCAAAGGCGATTACCAATCCATACAAATAAATGATTATTTAAAAAATGGAGGAACAACTGCCTCATGGCTGAGAGTACCTAGAATAAGTGCTGCTATCATGGCTGTGCTAGCAGTTTTTATTGTAGGCTACGCCTATTATTCAGATCCTACGACATCTGCTGAGCTTAAAACATATGGCACACTAAATCATGAATTAAATTACGACGGTAATTATATATCTGAGGAAGAAGCTGAAGAAATTGCTGCTGCATTAACGTACAGTGAATATTTTGGAGAAGACCAACAGGGATATGCTTATCTCACAGAAAAAGAGGAAAATAATTTTATTATACTCCCTCTAGTAAAAGATGTTTATAAAGATCCTGAAGTCATTCAATATTATAAATATTTACACCAAGAATTAGAAGAATTTACTCATAATGAAATCATCATAGGACTCTACGAAGATGATATTAATGTTATCAATAAAGAAATAGAATAATTATGGAACCTCTATTTTTCGCCACACCTACTGAACTTAGAAAATGGTTTAAAAAAATGGAAGGACTCGAAAAAGATGGCTTACTCCATCCTAGAGGAATCGCAGTTTACGCATTAAGGGAAGAAAATAATTCCAAGCAATTTGCCTATGAACAAAAAATAGTAGAATTAAAATCGGAGTATTTAAAAAAATAAAAGCCAATGAAAAATCTTGGGAATATTATGATAAAAACTCGCTCCTTCTTATAAAAAAGTATCCATACATTGGGTAATAAGTGCTAAGCAGGAAAAAACCAGAATATCTAAATTAGGAATATTAATTTCATCCTCTGAAGAAGGATTAAAAATTCCTATGATGAGAAAATATAAAAAATAAGAGCCTGACTTTTCAGGCCCTTATCCTTTTGTTAACGACTATTTATCAACATGCAAAACCAATAAAGGTCTCTTTATATCCATCACCATCCGTTTGGTTTGGCTCTGATGAAATAATGCTTCTATGGATGTCCTATGTTTTGTAATCATAACTATCATCCCTATTCCATGGCGATCCGCATAATCCTCTAAAGATTGCGTGATGTTATTCCCTGTTACTTGATCTATATAAAAATGTACATTATTGAAATTATTCCCCAATGTTTTCTCTAGCATTTCATGACCTAATTTTGAGGAATCCTCGTTTTCTTTTTTTACTACTTCGACTAAATGAATTTCATCATAGTTATTCCCCAATGACAAATCGAATAAATCATCCACTAAGTCATCATACATATTTCCTTCTTGGCAGGCACACATTATTTTAGTAGGAAATGATTCCTCTACACTATCTGGAATCAAAATGACTGAACAATGAGCATGTTGTGCTACACCTGATGATACGCTACCCAATAATCGATCTCCTAAGCCATGATCACCCGTAGAACCCATTATTATCAAGCCATGATTTTTTGAATTGGCTGCTATCACATCTACTGGAAAACCCAATTCACAGATGATATTAGGCAGTACGACTTGTTTACCATAGACCTTCCTCACAGACGCTTCCAATTCCTTTAGTTTTTTCTTTTTCATCTCTTCAATAGAACTAGGAACTTCTGAACCGTCCGATTTGAAATAATAAGAACAAGCGTGTATTACATGAACCTCAGCATTTAAGGCATGAGCCAGTTTCTTTGCATATTCTAATGCTGAAACAGCTATCGTAGAAATATCCATAGGAACTAGAATACTTCTGATTTTACTTGGCTGATCACTATCTGTTGAATAATTCATAACTAAAGCGTATTTATTGATAGAATTCCTTAATTCCTTCATAGAGGGAACCTTTCCTTCGAATAATATTTCATCATCTAATATCACCACAGGAATGCCATTAATATCATGATCCAAAATCTGATTATGCTCCTCTATGATTTCCATATCTATAGAAAACGAAAATCCCTGACGAACCTCTTCGAATACTTCTTTCATTTTGTCCCCCTGCGTTCCCATTCCAAGAAATTTCACGTGCAACATACTCCTATTTTATTTGATAAAGGCATAGGAATGATAAACAATTATTCATTCCATAGATGATTTATTCTTACAAAAATGGGATGTATTCATTTTCTTTACAATGACGATACTCAATAATAAAAATGACAATAGTCAATCTTTGTAATTAAGCATCACAGTACGTTGAACTTGATTAGGGAAACGTATTTAATGATTTGAGTCAGAGTGGGTAGTAATTTTTTCTTCTAAAGAATTCGAAAAATCGTTGTATAGTCGTAGTTACGGAACTATTTTTTGAATTCTTTAGAAGGGGAAAAACAAGCATAATGGCATAAGTTATAGTCTTCCAAGGCAAGATTTGTGAAAAGTAGGAGAGCATTAACTTTGTGGTAACTACACTACAAACTTATGCTCTCCTTCAACCTCAGTCAAGCTGATGCCGAATCTGTAAATATCGAAAGAA
>JBNMOV010000049.1:0-17242 GCA_051275765.1 Maribacter sp.
AGAATGAAGGTATGGGTGTTTCTGCCTAAAAGAATCTCCATTAATCGGTAGTGGAACTCTTTTGGGACTTGCTGTAGTAATCGTTCTTGGACGGATTTCTCCATAACTGCCAACCTCAACCTCTGAGCAAGGGTATCCGATTGGTGATCCAAACTTTTTCCCAATAGAAAACTGAATCCCTCCCCATCATATGTCCCGCCCCATGTAGGTAACACCCCTTTTACAAGAAAATGCAGGAGGTAGTCAAAGGGCGTTGCATTTTCAGGTGCTGCTGCAGGTTCTTCTTTTAATTTTTTTTGTTCTATAAAAGGCTTTGTTCCTCCTTTTTGTTCTGAAACCTTAAGCAATCGATCTTCCTCCTTAATTACTGGTAGACGAAGAAGTATTCGAGTAGCAATATCCTGTATTGACAAGGCATCTTTATATCTAGCCAGTTGAAGCGTCTGCCCTCCAGCATTTTCAGATAAGTCACGGAATAACAATGCCAAATATTTCTTGCTTACTGGAATTCGCTTTATCCACTCTCCTGCAAGTAGGCTCTCTATGTAGGAGGCAGATTTGCCTGCTGACACGGCCTCATAAAGTACATCCCAATTGAAGATGCTTTCAGGGGATGGGGCATCTGATGGGAGATACTGATTTAAGTAAGCGATGACTGATTGCAGACGGAGAACAAAGGCATGAATATCACTACCTAAGAGAGTATCCATCAATCGAAAATAGAGTCGCGATGAAACTTGCTTTAGCAAGCTATCTCGGACAGACTTCTCTACCACTGCCAGTCTAAGGCTTTGTACTATGGTATTGGATTGAAGGTCCAATGTTTTTTTCAACAAGGACTCAAAATCCTCATGGCTAAGTGTAGTATCCCATTCAATACTCCCCTTTTTGCTGATGAAGTGTAAGAGATAGTCTACGCTCTTTTTATTCTCTAAAAGACCTTCGTCTATTTTTTCTTTAGAAAGGTCATATTTTGGATTTTTGTCAAAATGAATGTCTTCAGAATAATCCCTGTTTAATATTTTAAAGAACAATCTCTGAATTAGTTTTGCAGAATCCGAAGAAGCATCTACTTCTAGTTTATATTGTTCTATTCGTTTGTATAAATGTTCCTTTCTGACATCATTTACAGAAAGTATATCAGCTAGTATTTGGATTATTGTTTTCTTATTAAATTGATAAAGGATACGTAAAAATACTGCTGCATCATTTTTGATTTCCAATTGAAATACGTTGTATATACCCTTAGGATTTTTACTCAACAACTGGTCTAATAAGTTCTCTAATTCGTCCTTTCCACCTATGTTTGACCAATATGGAAGACTACCATGTTTTAAATAATACCGAAATAAATCCAAATCATTATGTTCATCCTTAAATGTATCGCTGATTCCCTTGTCTGAATCTTTAATCAATGATACTTTTAAGTATTTAGCCTTTTCCTTATCTATTTTTAATTTCTTGGATACTTTATCTAATAGTAAAGACACAATGTCCTTATGCTTTATATTTATATTTTCTTCCAATAGAAGAAAGGCTTCTTTCCATAGTGTTTGTTCAAAATTAGAGTGCTTAATTTTTATTTCAGCATTATTAGATTGAAGCCGTTTCCATCGCTTTATAAATTGGGTGATTCTTCTAGCATTTGCTGGTTCTATAATGCTTAGCAACCGTTCAATGAGTTGACTTGAAAAACGAGAGGTGATTCTTCCGTAAAGTTGTTTTTTATTTGAAATTGAGTGTAATAATTGATATACTTGTTGGGGTTTTTGAATCGTAAGATTCTTGAAAACATTTTCCAAATCTTCCGAACTTGTACTTGATTGCCAAGGGAGACGGCCTTCTTCCAAATAAAATCGTATAATTTCCTCTTTAGACTGCCCTGAAGTAAGTCTTTGGTAGCCTGTTTCCGATGTTTTGTCCGAACCTTTGGCAATTGCTTCTTTTAGTGCCTTTCTTAGTTTAATTTTAAATATTGTTGCAAAAGTTTTCTTAAAATCGTGCCTCTTAATATCTCCCAAATCGATTTCAAGATGATCAAATCGGTGATGTATCCCGTCTTTTGAGAATTCGTCAAAAACATCTGACATGATATCCATGAGTTGGTTACGATTGAGTTCACTAACTTGATTTTGAATATCATAGGCTGCCTTCATTTTCACCCCTTCTAAGTTGATTTCAAAAACTTGTTCATGGACGATATGTCGATTAGGCTTTGCCATCACCAGCTCTTTATTAACTCTATTAATTCAAAAGAAAGCTCATCTAGATATAGTTTATCCTTTTTTTGTTCTGCTTTTTCAACTAGCCAATTGCGATAAGTTTTCTCAAAAACTGTTATTTGATCTATGTCTATCCAATAAAAATCAATACTTAAATGTGCTGGAGCATTGAGTGTTAATGTTTGTTCAAAAAGAGAACGAAATTCCTTGTTTTGGAACCTTATTGGCCAATTAGGAAGAACTACTGTAATACGAAGCGAATGAAAATCTGTTTTTTCCAGACGCTCCTCTTTCATCCCTGTAAATGTCTCTATTTTACTAAAGATGTCCACATTCCCTACTCTGAAGCTTTTTATGTACTTCTTAGTTTCTTCTATCGCTTCATTGGCTATAATTTCTGTTTCATATATATGTACCAATCTAGCAATAATCACGTCCTCCGCATTTTTAATGACAACTCCATAACCTTCTTCTAAAGTTTCAATTCCATAAGCCTCATCCTTATCCCCAATGATTAATAAATCATTAATGTCTATGTTTTGGGCTTCCTTTTCCTGTAGGTTTTCACTTTTCAAAATGACTTCATCCAAATCATTAATCAGCCGAAAGCCATGAAGAGTTGTAGATAAAGGTCGAAGCAGAATATGTTCCAAAATATGAAACCCCTCTCCTTTTTGGTTATTTTCCTTGAAATATTTAACCACTTTTTTTAAAGCATTTTCCACTTTTTTGCGGTTACTCGCTTCATATATTTTTATTTGTTTGGGATATAAAGGATGAACAAAAGTGAGGATAAACCCTTCTTTTCCCTCTTCTGGGTTTTCAAATATGCCGTAATATTTTTCATGCTGTCCAAATGCCAATAACTCAGAAAAAATATTTTCGGAATCAGAAACAAACAGTGCACGGTCTTCTTTGAATTCCAAGCTATCTCCTCCATAATATGAAAAAGACTTACCTTTTTCCCCTGTAGCCTTAGGACGACGAAGAACATGGTTTTTCTTTGTCAGTTCATCTCTCTTCCTTATCAACAGTTCGGATCGGGGTAAGTCTCTGATGTTTGAGAGTAGTGTATTTTGGTATTGGTCTATACCCAGCTCAAAGGCCACTTTCTTTTTGAGGGAGGGGACGTTATCATTTTCCCAAGAGGGTTGACCATAATCAAAAGCCCTTCCTCGAGCAGCACTCAGTTCTGGGTAGTGTTGAAGAAGATCTATTTTGGCGTTGATGAGTGCTTTCTCATCCGCATCCCTTTCATTCGCTCCTCCAAGTCCAGAAAAATGTTTGTTTCGAATAGCTGAATCTGTTGAAAACACTTCTCCAAATCGAGCTAGCAAATGATTGAGAAATCGATTTTTCCTGTCGTAAATAGGATCAATTTTACTCATTGATTCCTCTAATCCACCTTTAAAATCTGTTAGATTACCTCCAACTAATAATTCTTCCAAATTAGAGACGTCAGTAGGAATTTGGGTAAAATAGGTAGTGTCTACCCCTTTTTTTAAAGAAAAAAGTTGTTTTACATTAGCTAACTGCTCTAAATAATTCGCTAACATTTGGTCAAATAAGAGGAGGTAGGCTTTCAACTGTCGAATGGCAGCCTTTCGTTCCTTGGTTGCAGAACTAGGAGCACCTGCAGAACTAATCCCATAGGTACTAGGAAAATGATTTTGAACAGAATAATAATCCCGAATATCAGCAGATGTAATCCCATTGAAGTTATTAGATGTTTGATGTACCTTGGATACTTTCGCTGATTTGCCCCCTGTTAAACTGAGAGATTGATAAAAATTTTGGGTAGTTTCCCAGTCCAATATATATTTCATCCCTCCTCTATTCATTTCTATTTGAGTGGTTCCTATTTGCTCTATTTCTTCAAAATTCAACTTGAGTATTGGATATTTTTTTTCTTCTATTGGAACAATATCTCCACTAGCAGGCAGTCCATCCTTATATACCACTAGATGCTTAACATTGACGACCCCTTGTATCCCCGTAAGTATTTCAATGATTTTGGATGTACTGATTTCTGTAGGAAGGGGCAACAAATCCTCTGATTGAATAAATCCGTTGAGTGGACGAGGACCATTAAATATATCTTCTAGAGCCATTCCCTTCTCCAGTAATTCCCTTAACGAATGAGTTTTAATCCTTGGGGAAATATAATTTGTCAATTGGTTATACATTTGTGCCAAAATAGTCTCTCCTATTGCATCTGGCGTAATGTCCACTTGAGCACGGATAGTAATCTCTTCTGTTTCTATAATATTAATGGATTCAAAATCTTCGCTCAAATTGCGATGCTGATTAAGGAGCTGCCTTACCTTCCGTTTGATTCGACTAGCTTGTTGGTCAGAAATAACAGATTCATTCAAGTGTATGCGAACACGATATAGGCCTTTAATTCCATAGAGATTATCCAATACGGGTTCAAGCCAGGCATTATTTACACTTGAAATACGGTCAATGATAAATATGCGGTAATCATTCGTTGTGAGTGGAGCTGTGGGTAATATATCCAAGGGGTCGAAAAAGGTATCCGTAGGTAATTCCTCATTTGACACATTATTTTCTGGTCTAAACAAATCCTCCAACTCGAAATCCGTGCGATAGCCTAAATCCGTAAAGGCGAAGCAAAGTTGTTCTAATATAGTTACTCCTGGATCATGATGATTGTAATCCGTCCAAGTCTCTCCTGAAAGTTCTTGCAATAAACGAATCCCTTCTTTCCTCAAGAAGTAATAGTCCATCCCTTTTCGGAGAATAGGATTTGTGGTTAAGCTTATTGGTTTTTCCAAAGTGGTGGTATTTTATATCGTGTGATGTGGGACATTAAACATTATAAATCAAAACTATCTGCTGTCAATTTTTCTACAGGTTTAAAATTACTGCCTTCCTCTGTTTCCTGTTGAATATTATGTGGCCATAGATTCGTGATATTATACTGAATCATGTAGGGAAGTTCATTCTCATCTAATCCGTAATGAGAGCGGGTTCTCATTTGTAAGTGATAATTATGCTGGGAATCACTTTTCCATCGTAATTGTATCCGATGCCAAAATGCACTATAGTGGGCAGTAGTCTTTCTGATACGACTATGAGATTTTCCAAACGTGCTAATAGCGATAGCATGAACCATGGAATATTTACCTCGCCCTTTTCTCCCTGCGGCCTTTGCCATGACCTCGAAAGCTTGACAATCATCTAAATTCTCTATGATATTATGCCATTCTCTATCAGCAGGAATAGTTCCTTGAAGGTAAGTTCCTACCCTACCCTTCATCCCTACAAACCCTTTCACATCAAGAGTATGCTGAGGCCTTTTAGTACCGATTCCTACCTGCGTTCCATCCTTGAGGAATAAACAGCTTTCTTTTTCAGAATCATCAAAAGAAATCCCTTTAGTCAACTTATCATCACTAAAAGAGATAGAGAATAAAGGGTTTCGGTTCTTGATGTGTTCGAAAAAACTTACCACTCTTCGAGATTTGCCCTGTAGTGCAAAGATCATCCCATCTTCTTGATTTTTACCAATACCATCATCTACTTTATTCATCGTAGAATCGATGAGATCAGAAAAATTGACCTCTGTTGGGGCACTGCCACTTTTAAAAAAATTCTTGAGTGTATTTCGTGTAAGTAGAGCCATTGGTCATTACTTTATCAATGATAAAAAAGAATATTTATTATAATAGTAAATTACATATCTTCTTTTGCGATATTGGTTCCTTCTATATAATAAAATGGGAATACAATATTGGTTCGAATGTTGATTTTTCGAATCGTATATGTGAGTTGGATTCCAAGGTATCCACTTTGGCTATCGACTGTATCAAAATCGATACTTTCCAAGTTTATTCTTGGTTCAAAATTAAGGATAGCTGTCGCTATCAAATCTCTAATAATTGCTAAATTGGTAGCGGTTATCGTTTTAAATGCTTGAGCAAATAGGTCGCAGCCATAGTTAGGTTGCATGATTCGTTCTCCTGGAGAAGTGGATAGTAAAAGATGCAAACTTTGTTTGATATCCTCCTCATCCGAAACCATATGTATTTGCTTCATTTTCTTGTCAAATACTGGAGGAAAACTCCATCCAGTACCTAAGAATGTCTTTTGTTCTCTGATTAGTCTTTTCATTTTATATCTACTTTTCCTGTTATATCCACATTACCACTGAAGCTACCCGCTTTAAAACTACTAGCTTTAGTGACAGAAAGTTTTGCATCATTTTTAGTTTCTTTGGCTTTCAAATTCAAATTGCCTGAGGCTTCAATATTGATATCTTTTCCTTTAAGATTCAAGTTCCCTTTTGCTTCAATAGTGATGTCTTTGCCTTCTTTAGAAGAGATGGTAATTCCTTTTTCATCGAGTAAAATGAAGTTTTTTACCTTATCATTTATATTTTCTATTTTAACACTACCCTTTTTGCCTTTTGCATCCTCACTAATCATTATTCTATGCCCTTTTGATGAGCCTTTCGATGTTTCAATCGTAATTTTCTTTTCTACTTCCGTTTTTTCATCTTTCTTTCTGCCCTTCTCGAATTTTTCAAAAAACTCTATTTTCATCCCGCTTCTAGTCATAATCACCTTGTTGTTGTTGGCATCTTTCATCTCCATGCCTTTAGGGATTTTATTTTGGCCTTTGCCATAAAGGGAACCTAATACGATGGGAAAACGGGGATCATCATTCAAGAATCCGATGAGTACTTCATCCCCTATTTCGGGCATGAAGAAAAAACCAAATTCTCCAGAAGCATAGGGCTGTATACATCTGGCCCACAATTCCATTTTAGCGTCTTTTGTTCCTGTAAAAGGAAGTATCACCTGTATTCTTGATTGACCATCTGGATCTCCTTCCAGTTTGGTTACTACTCCCAATTGAATACCAAAAATAGGAGGCAACAATCCTGCTGCTCTTGGTGTATTCATATTATTGGAATGAGATTCATGGTACCATTCAGGAGAGAGGCCAAATTTTATGGTCGTTTTCCATTCAGCGTTTTTGATACGATGAGTCACATGAGTCACATACACCTCTTTACTGAATTTTTCACCCACCCCTTTTAATTCTATCACATCTCCTAAATTAATGGGTGTTCCATAAAAAGTAGCAAATCCTCGAATCTGGGACATTTGAGTTTTGAATAAAGCAGCATCAGCCCAACTTTGAACTTCTTCTTGTGCTAAGGGTATAACATTAGGTAATAGAATGGGTTCTTTTTGTTTTTTGATTTCGGATAGCTTTTGTTCCTTTATATCTTTATTTGCTTTTCCTTCTTTTTTAAGAACGCCATCTTCAGGTTTTTCTTTCCATTCTTTGGTCGAATCCCACACCTGCCCAGAAAATCCTTTCAAGTGGTGGTGCTCTCCATTCAAACGAGCAGAGAAATCAAAAAAATCAGCTCCATCTGCTTCATATTTTGCAGCTTCTTTAACTTTAGGTTTTCCAATATTGAGTTCTTTATCATCTGCAATAACAACCAATCCACATACATCCGCTCTACTAAGAATGAAATCCCAATCCGTACAATTGTATTGGACAAGTTTGGGGTGTTGATAGGTCGTTGCTTCGACCTTTGATTTCAGGGGTTTGTAGTCTTTTGTGATAATTTCAAATACCTCACTATCTTTCTTTTTTTCATCAAAATAACGTACTTTTCGTCCTATCGTCATTTTGTATGCCTCATGCTTACACTTGATGATGAGTCTAACACCATAGCGATTATTTGACTTCTGTATAGCATGCTCTATAATTATGCCTTTGAATATTACTTCTGGTTTCCCCCCTTCCCTATATCCTGCCTTGATTTCAATTGTTTGACCTGGGTCAAAATCTGGTGAATCACTATTGGAGTATTGAGCCTTACCAGCTTCAAGGACTCCATCAAACACTACAACTGTTGCTCTAGAAATCCGGTTGATTTCTTTTTCAATTTCAATGGATTCAATACCAAAAGAACTGATATCCTTATCTCCAATAGAAATATCTATCTGTGTTTTGTCTGAAATATGTTTCCATATCTTATCCATAAAAAAAATTATTTACCTAGTGGAGGAAAAAGCAATTTTTGTCCAGGCTCAAGTCGATTAAAATTGACCAAGCCATTAATTTTAGCAACTTCCAAGTAGTATTTGTTACTCCCATATATCTCATAGCACATATCTGTAAGGCGACTTCCTTGTTTTATCGTGTAATAATGGGACATGTCCGGAGAATTCGTTTTCTTGATTTCTTCCAACTCTTCCTTTGACAAAAATCCTGTGAAGCTCAAATTTACCTCTGCTCTAATAGCTGTACCGTTTGGTCTAAATAAAGTATAATCAACATTCATGCTACTGAGAACACAGCGGAAACATGGTCTGGGATCTAACATCTCCTTTTCTCCAAAAAAATTACCCCAGTATATTTTTAAGTATCTGATACCATGTGTACCGCCATCATATTTATGCACAAGATTTTTCAGCTCTGCTACTAATTCGCCTGCCTCTGTGTACTCTTTCCCCGTAAGTCCCAATTCCCATGGACCATCTATTGGACCTGAGGAATCAAATATAATTTTAAATGATAAAGTATCAGGATTCAATCCGCCAATTCTAGGCTGTTTAATCTCCTGTTCAACCATCCCTAATTTATCTCCTTCATCAAAAGTTACGCTACTATTCCAGCTCACACTGTTAGGATTTATCTGCACCTCCATCTCTTTCTCATCTCCTTCAAAAATAGGTTTCTTATATGATTTGATTGTCAGTTTCTCTAAAGTTGTACCACCTAATACCATGATATTCTATTTATTATTGAAGGTGTTAAAAATGATTTTCTGCTTTCTACAATATTCTTTGCACTATCGCTTATTCCGTTCTTCAAACATTTCAGATATCGCTTCTATACAATCTTGTATAATGGCTTCTCGTTCCTTAGACGAAAGCTTTTTTTCTCGCCCATCTGATTCGCTAGTTATCTCCTTGGTTTTATCTTCATTTCCTGAAGTGATATTCGTTTTGATACTAATTTGTCTAACTTCTACTGGCATATCTTGGATATTTTTACAGTTTTCTTGTAAAATAACTATAACACAATTCTATTTCCTCTATCAATATCTCTCCACTCTGTGCATTAAAATCCCCCATTTTCCAACGGACAGGATAGGCATTCCTAAAATGCCAAACAGAAATAGGTACACTGGAATCCGTCAAAAAGGACGCGTAAGGGTTGGTTCCTAAAAGAGATACTAGCACATCAGCAGTCCTGATTCGCTTGGATAAATCTCGCTCCACGGAATCCACACACCACTCTGTTAAAGCTGTTGTTATCCCTCTTGTCTTCATCGCCCTCTTCAAAACCAAATTACCATGAGAGGTTCGCGCTGGTACCCGATGCTCAAAACGATTTTCACCGCCCTCTTGAATTTTTTCAGTATCCATAGAATACTCTATTCCTGAAACTTCCTGGAAATTCCAGCCCAGGGGCTGAGCAAGAAGTGCTAAGCTAAGCGAATTAGGTATAAAATGGACATTAAAGCAAAAATTGGGGTGTGGCTTATCCGAAAAAAAATCGGCTATACCTCCTAAAACACCCAAACCTGTCATTGCTGCATTTCCAAAAGGAGAATCCAATACCCAGTCTTTAGCCTTATCTATCCCCTCCCTTGTCGTTTTGGATGCTGAATTTAATGCCCCTTTTGACATGTTCTTTCCACTCTCCCTTTTTACCTCAGCTTTCAATTCAGCAAACTCCCGTTCCCGTTCATCTACGGGAGTCGCTTTTAATTTTGCAATCAGTGCTTTTTGTTCCTCAGGAGAGAGTTCCTTTATTTTCTCTTTTTGCTCTGGAGTTAACCCTTCCAGATTCTCAATATCTTCAGCTAGTTTTTCTGATTCGGGCTTCCCCTCTGTTGTATCTACTGTAGCAACCTTGACAGTACTGGCAGCGGTTACGATGTCTTTTTGGTTCTCAAACTCAGACTCCCTATCATCTGGACTTATAGGTTCTAGTTTGTCTAGTAATAATTCTTGTTCTTTCTTATTTAAATCTTCAAATTCAGTTTGGTTCTCTGATGAGATTCTACTCAATATATCATTCTTCCTTATCTTGAACCTCACATCAGAGAATGTCGCTTCCCTTTCTTCTGGAACAACATCCTTTAATTCTTCGAGTACCGTTTCCTTTTGTTCAGCACTCAATTCCTCGAATTCCTTCTTCTGTTCGTCTGTTACATCATCAAGTCTGGTGCTTTTTATTTCGGTAAGTTTCTCTGCTGAAAATACATCTGCCCGATTCTCTAAATCTGCAACTTCCAAATCATCCAGTAATGCCTTTTGTTCGGCTTCATTGAGATTTTCAAAATCTTCTTTTTGATCATCCGAAAAGTCCTCTATCAATTTTTCTTCTCTAGCTTGGGTTTCCGCTTCAGTTTTCAACTTGGAAAACTCTGCTTCTCTTTCGGATTCTGGGGTATTAGCTAACTTCTCCGCTAATATTTCTTGCGTTCTTCCTTCTCCCAAGGCCTTGTATGCTGCCTTTTGGTCTTCTGCCAACCCCATTAAGAACTTACTCATAGCATCTATATTACTAAATATTTTTTAATAACCGAGGGCATCAACCCAACTCAAAAGATTCAAATGTGAACTCCAACTCTTCTATAGCAGGGTCACTATCATCCTCTGCACTAAGATCGGATGGTACAAACTTCACAGGAATCGCATTTAATAACTTCCATGTGAGTAGTGGGGTATCATTATCAGCATCCAACATTTTGATGAGAATGGTGGAACGGTCAGTCGTATTCATGTTCACATCATTGAGCCAAGTAAAAAAGGTATTATCATCCTTGAATACGCCTTTTTTTATCGTTACATTACTGTAAGATTTCATACCAGGTACTTTTACTACATGATGATTGGACATGTTTCCATGGCGGTATTCATAGACATCTACTTCCATTTCCATGCCCTCCACTGATTGGGCATATATTGTAGCTGAACCAAGTCCTAGACCACCACTAATCTCTACCTCAAATTGGTATTTTATTAAGGGCCAACCATCCTTTGCTGATGTGCTTTGTTTATGTCCTTCCATAATCTATGCTATTTTGACTTTTCTTTCGAATACATTGTAGTATAAAAGTAGGGAATATTTATTAATTCCTACTTTTATTAACCAGATGTATTTGTTTGTTCAAACGACTCAAAAGCCAATTCTAATTCTTCTATAGCGGGGTCACTATCTTCCTCTGCACCAAGATCTGAAGGAGTAAACTTGACAGGAAAAGCTTTGTGCAAAGTCCATGATAACAAAGGAGTTTGTGTGTCTGCGTCTAGCATTCTAATCTCTATTTCGGAACGTGTAATGAGATTCATCTTAGTGGCATTCAGCCAATTATAGAAATCATTATCATCCCTAAACATTCCTTTTTTTATGGTACAATTCCCATACGTTTTCATGCCTGGCATTTTTACTTTATGGTGATCTGCCATTTCCCCATGTCGGTATTCCACAACGGACACCTCATACTCTAATCCTTCCACAGACTGGGCATATATTTCAATTGGAGCTTCTGTTGGGCCCTGATTAATTAGTACCTCAAATTGAAACTTGACCATAGGCCAACCATGAGTTGTTTGCTCTGGCTTCCCTGTTGTTTGTTTATATCCATATCCTGCCATAATAAATCATGTTTTATCTATAAAGCAGAATAAAAGTGTAATTAAATTCTGCAATAATAATTATTATACTATAGAGTAAGTTTATGCGGTAATATCCAAAAAACTACCCATTTTGAATTCTTCAAAAGTCAACTCTAATTCCTCTATTGCTGGATCGCCATCTTCTTCCGCATTGAGATCTGACGGAGTAAATTTAACAGGGAATGCATCGATTAATTTCCATTCAAAAATTGAATTACCATCATGGTCTAGCATACTTATATGGACATTAGCACGTGCAATAAGATTCATCTTAACGGCAAAATACCAATCATAAAAAGCAGTATCAGATGCGAAGACTCCTTTCTTTATGATCACATTACTAACAGTTTCCATACCTGGCATTTTTTTCTTGCGATGTCCTGCCATCTTTCCATGACGGTACTCTACGACAGATCTCTCCACTTCCATCCCCTCTACAGATTGAGCATATATTATCCACTCACCTCCTCCATCTGCTGTTTTAGACTCTGCCGTTTTATTCCCTGGCTCACCGCTTAGCTCTATATTTTGAATTCGTATCTTAAATTGAAACTTCGTAATAGGCCAACCATTCGTTAATTGTTCTGTTGTCTGTTTCTCCCCTGCCATAATTCACTACATTTTAATTTTTATAAAAAGAGTAGATATAGGGGTCGTTTCATATAACACCAACCCCTATATACGATACTCATATTGTGCTATGCTGTGGTAAATGACTCGAAAGCCAGTTCCAGTTCCTCTATAGCAGGATCTCCATCGTCCTCAGCATTCAATTCTGAAGGCACGAATTTTACAGGGAAAGCCTTACTCAATGCCCATGTGAGTAATGGGCTACCATCTGCATCCAACATTTTGATGAGGACATCTTTCCGTTCGATGAGGTTCATTTGCATTTCAGAAAGCCAATCCCAAAGTACCATATCACCAGAAAAGACTCCTTTCTTGAGGGTAACATTAGCAAAGGTTTTCATACCTGGCATCTTTACCTTGTGAAAGTCTGGCATATTGCCTGCACGATATTCGATAACAGACACTTCCATTTCTAATCCTTCCACAGCCTGGAAGCCCAAAGAGGCATCTCCTCCTATTTCTACCTCAAAGTGAAACTTGGGCATTGGCCAGACGCTTACGCTTTGTGCATCTCCTAAATCAGACATATCTATTGAATTTTATTTTTAACAAATTTTGTGAATAAACTACATCAGTAGCTTAGTTATCCTTAGGAATGAGAATTAAATAAATCATCCATTTTGACTCGTCCTTTTTCTCCCTATCTTCGTTAAAAAGCCTCGTCAACGCTCTGCGTTGCCTATGTTTTTTGCCTTGATAGCGAAAAAAATCACTTCGCCAAGAATGAATATTTATTTATTGCTCATTCCTTAATTAAAAGGATTATGACTTCTGCTGCTGCTGCTGGAAAGTAATAATGATGAATTCCGCGGGACGACTAACCGCCACTTTTACGCTTATTTTCATCATACCATCCAAAATATCATTTGCAGTCATCGTGCTACCTAAACCAATGGACACTTCGTAAGCATCTCCAGGACTAGCTCCAGCTAATGCTCCAGCCGCCCATTGAGTACGAAGGAAATTATCGATCATCGCTTTGATAGATACCCAAGTACTCGCAGTATTTGGAGCAAACACGAATGCTTCAGCAGCTGTTTTGATGGATTGCTCCAACATAATCACTGTACGACGTACACTGATATATCTCCAATCTTGGCTATTTCCATCCAAGGTACGAGCTCCCCATACTAACACTCCTTTTCCTACAAATGAACGGATAGCATTGACCGCCTTACCATTAAGTGGCATATTAAGATCCTCCTGATTATCATTGGTAAGATTAATCGTAGGAGAAGTAACGGCACTTACACTCACATTCGCTGGGGCACGCCAAACTCCAAATGCAGCATCTACCATAGAATATACACCTGCCATAGCACCACTAGGTGGCATAAGGTTGAGCGATATCTGCATTTCGGAAAGAATTTCCTTAAACATAGGACTAACTGCCTTGAGGGTATTGGATACCAAAGTGATGTCAGAAGCTGGATCGCTCAATTGGACGATAACTGCTTTGATTTCATCTCCTCTTTTCTGCTTGATAAAACCTGCTGATAATTGGTCTTCTACTTCCTTATTAAGTAATTCGCTAAGGACATCAACATTTGTGACGTGGGTATAATCCAATTCTGTAGCTTGGACAGCAGTCGTGTTGATCCAAGGATAGTATGCTGCTCCATATTGCAGGAAGTTCATCCCTATACCTTCTCTAAATTTGTTGACTACATCATAATCGCCCTCTTTTCTGTCCTTATAGCCATCATGAACATCGAACAGAGCTACTCTACTCCCCATTTCAGCTCCACAATGTAATAGCATAGCTTGTTGAAGAGTATGGCATTCATCCACATCAAGCATTACTGCATCAGGGATAACTACCATTGTAGGTTCTTGCTCCTTAAGTAAGGCATGCAATCCTCCGAAATCCTCTGCATTAGCAAGAGCTCCAAGCGTTATGCCACTAGAAAAATTTCCTACAGAAACGATGTAACAATCTCCACCTCCATTAGAATAAAACAATCTAATAGATGATGGTAAAAGAAAACGGGAATCTTTGTTGATTATAACTTCAAAATCCTTTTCCTCATTAGGTTGCACCTCAAAAGTAGTAGTAGGTGGGTTTCCAAATACCTCCACGAATTCCGCATAAGAGGATATTCTGGTAGGTATATTAGTCAAGGTTTTCTTTCCTCGAAGTGCTCTTTGGGTGTAACCAACGAAAGCAGGGACTGCGGTAGCCACCTGCACCGCAGAACTGGAAAAGCCACTCTTTTCCTCAATATAAACACCCGGCGTAGAATAGACTTTTGTTGCCATGTTTTAAAATTTTATAAATGAATAATGTCCCCACCTACAAGGAAATAAATACGTCAGCATAGACCAATTCCTTATTGATAGGATTTAATTTTTTATATGATGGAAGTGGTAAATCGATATCTATACTAGTCAATTTACCTGTTCCGTTTTTCTTCTTTTTTGCCTTGAATGATAATTGTTGTATTTGTCTATGGCTCAATGTGATGGTTTCAGTAGATTCTATTGAAACCATTTCTCGACCATTGATCAAGGGTTTTTTATCTGGAGAATAAAAATACAATGATTTTCTCTTATCTAATATTGATGCATCTGACAGTCCATTCATTTGTTCATTGGATACTAAATATCTCCAATAAACTTTTCTTGATGCAAAGGAAATATAATAGGATTTTGGTTGAATAGTCCCACCTTCTAAAACAGTATTATTCCCTTCTTCTAATGCTATTTCTACAGCAGCGAATGGAATTTTTCCTGTTCCAACGTGCATAAAAATATCATCATATTTTTCAGCATTACCATAAAGACTATATCTACCAGAAGAGGCAAAAGAAAAATCAGCATTGACTTTATTACCATATACTGGAAGCTCTTCTTGATAATGACTTTCTCCAAAAACGTCTTTCAATTCCAACTTTAAAGATTCTTCCTCTGACTTGATGGTCATTCGTTTAGATGAAACAGCAATAAGTTCTTCTTCTGTTACTTTAGCAGAAGGATGCAAAAACACCTTATCTGTATCTGATGTTGCTACAGTATTAGAAAAATGATAGAGCTGTCCCCGCATATCAAAAGGTAGGTTACTAAAGTTGACGAAATAAGGGTTTTTGTTCTTTATTAAAAAAGTAAATCGAAGTTTTTGATCTGATAATAACTTTTCTAAACTGACCTTTTTCCAAGGTTCTTTTTTATAGAAGATCACAAAACCATTATTTGTATTTCTATATAGCAAACCGAACCGTCGGATGAGTTGAATAGATTCCATAGTAGGCATAGCTTCTAAATCAGGGACATCTCCTGAGTCATAGAATTCATGTTCAAAGAATACTCTGAATAGAATGGAGTATTCTCCTGTAGAAATATTTATGTCTAAATGGTTCATTATCAGTTTACGCTTTTTATTGGTGCTATATCATCTTTTAATTCACTCTCTTGTATGATTACTGAACGAAAACGATACAAAGCAGAGGGTTTATAATTACTGGTTAAGGGTCCCCAAAGCTGGTTGAGTTGGCTGATATCCATTGAAACCAATTCAGCAGATACTTTATTCGATATTCTTGCTAATGCAGGGTATTCTTCAGATTGAAACAAGTTATTCACTTGGAAGAATCCTATTACTGAAGACATGAGTTTGATACCTTCTAAATAGTTTTCATGATTGTAGTATGCTGCAAATATGACATATACATTCAAGCTTACTGGAGGTTTCATCTGCGAAAATCCTCCTGATGTCCTGACATATTGATGTCTAGGATTATGTGTCTTTTCTTCTTGTATATTGACAAGGCTCATGACTACTGTATCATTGAGCATAGCAGAAGGTCCACCACTAGAGGTGGACAAGGTTGTCAATATCACTTTATTGTCGCTAATACCTAGCTTCAGCTTAAGGTGGTTATTGAGTCTCTTTTCTATGAATGTCAATAATTCGTGTAACATATCATTAGTTTTGTTCTTTGTCTGTTAATAGTTTAATCGCCATCACTATAAATCGAATCATATAAATTCCTATAAAACTGATCGTGTAACCTAACAGGAAAAGAAAAAGTATATAGTCCTTTTCATCCTCTGTGATACTTGGTGCCTCCGAAGTAAACCCCAACAACCATAAGAACAAGAAGCCCAAAGGAATTGCTAGTATTAATGTCAATAAAAACCATAAGAATTCGGCAGCTATTTTCTTCATCATTTATAATTCATCTCTATTCAGGGCATTGTTCTTCTCCTGATATTTATTCTGTATACTACTAGACCCATCAATAATAAACCAAGCAAGATACCAATCATTGATACTACCCACCGTATATCAAGCCATTGGGCATTTATTAGTAAAACCATGAGTATAATAAAACCTGAAATAATATATATGAGTCGGAATGTTTTGGCTTCAAAGAATGCTTGACGTACTCTCCAGTCCCAAAATGAAATCGTAAAACCTAATACAATGAACATAATGAGGAATACACATCCCACTACCATGAGATTACGATATTTTCTCATCGTCCGTAGTAGACTTAAGCTCTTCGTCATCTTTCCTGAAGGCAGTTTCACATTAGTGAATTTTTCATCAATCGCTTCCCATATATCATTATAGCCATTATCATAGCCTAATGCCCATATGCCCATACCTCCTATTTTTTCTTCAATAATCCAGTCGTATTTATGTTTTAGGCTAACAGAATCGTCCCACCATACAGTGATCGTATCACCTACTGTATGATTGAC
>JBNMOV010000050.1:0-17133 GCA_051275765.1 Maribacter sp.
CAGATTTATAATTATATCCTACACCATCAACCTCTCCTCTTGCTGAGTTTCGACCAGTTACTTCTACTGGCGATGACCATGAGTAGGATGGCACACATTCGGGAACACACTCTGCTCCAGCCATAATGCTCATAGAGTTTTCTTCCATACCCACAAAGAATGAAATGACCTCAAAAGTTCCTTGAAATTGTACAACGACAGCTCCTTCTTGTCCCGTGATTGTCTGTCCATCCTGAGTAATATTTCCTACCTCAGACAGAATTACAAAAGCTTGATCGAACTTAATAGGAACAGCCCTTATTCTGTCCCCTATAGAACCAAAAGCCAAAATGGGATTCTTTACTGGAGTCTCAAATGTCAAACGGTTAGTCGATACTTTTATATGTTTAAGTGAAGTTTGGTTCGGCATACCTAAGTCCTTAACATTAGACAGTTTTTCATAATCCGCAAAACCGCCAGTTAGTGATATTCCATGACCAGAGTAATAATCGTATTTAACACCATTAATTACCCCTTTTGCTGTGTTATTACTTGTCGTTTCTATTGGTGACGACCATGCGTAAGTTTCCACGCAATTAAATTGTTGTGCATAACTAGTTACACACAAAATGGCCAGTACGGCTGTTAAAAACAGGTTTTTATTCATCTTTTTCATCTAAATAAGTATTTGTAATTGTTAAAAAAATTTGGTTAATTTAAAATCAAGCATAGTTTTTTTATCCGAACAAGGGTAATTCCTTGTTCGATAGTTTATTACTACTATGATTTCTAATGAGATATAATTATAATGTTGTTATCCGAGGTTCGAATTATTGGGTCAATAAAAAATATAGCAATATTCGATTATCAAATAAAGCACAGCATTCGTTACCCATTTCTGATAATATAAAGGTAGGTGGCAGCCCTATTGTATGCTTTCCCAAAAGCGACATTCGTTTACTGAAAAGCGACTTTCTTCTGCTAAAAAGAGATATTCATTCACTAAAAAAGGTCATTCAGGGATTTTCCTAATATTTTGCAGAAGAAATTGATTCTAGATTAAAGGACGCTACTTATACAATAGCGATGGTAATTTCATGAAGCAGTTAGAACATCAATAAATAGAAAAAGCCGCTATACTACTAGCAGCTTTTTCTATTTATCAACCAAATATCCTAATGCTTTTCTTGCTTTTTCTATTTTACCCTGCCCAACCCTCCCGATCCAAACTCCTATACTGAATAGCTTCAGCCAAATGACAATGCTCAATATTCTCACTCCCTTCCAAATCAGCAGCTGTACGAGCTACTTTCAAAATTCGATCATAAGCTCTAGCAGAAAGTTGTAAACGCTCCATTGCTTTTTTCAATAAATCCCTTCCGTCTTCATCCAAATCACAGACTTTCCTAACCATATTACTAGGCATTTGGGCATTACAAAAAACATTATCCCTTTCTTCGAAGCGTTTTTCTTGGATATTTCTAGCTGTGATGACTCGTTTAGTAATTTCTTTACTTGTTTCTGAACCTCGTTTCTTTGAAGATAATTCGTCATAAGAAACTGGTGTGACTTCTACATGAAGATCAATTCTATCTAGAAGCGGACCAGAAATTTTACTTAAATATCGTCCTACGATCCCTGGAGCACAAACGCAATCTTTTTCTGGATGATTATAATAACCACAGGGACAGGGATTCATAGAAGCCACCAACATAAAACTGGATGGAAAATCTACAGAAATTCTAGCTCTGGAGATCGTCACTCGTCGTTCTTCCATCGGCTGACGAAGAACTTCTAGTACGGTACGTTTAAATTCAGGAAGCTCATCTAAAAATAATACGCCATTATGTGCCAGTGAAATTTCTCCTGGTTGTGGATTAGAACCGCCACCTACTAATGCTACATCACTAATCGTATGATGTGGCGAACGAAATGGTCTAGTACTCACTAAGGAAGAATCGGAGGGCAAAACGCCTGCGACAGAATGAATTTTAGTCGTTTCTAATGCTTCATATAAATTGAGCGGAGGTAGGATCGTTGGTAATCTTCTTGCTAACATCGTTTTACCTGCTCCTGGAGGTCCTATCAAAATCACATTATGTCCACCTGCGGCTGCCAATTCTAATGCTCTTTTTATATTCTCTTGTCCTTTTACATCAGAAAAATCAATTTGATATTCATTAGTCGTATTTGCAAATATTTCTCTTGTATCAACTACTGTTGGCTCAAGTTCTATTTCTTTATTCATAAAATCTACTGCCTCCTTGATATGTTCTATACCATAGACATCCAAGTCATCGACAATAGCTGCTTCTTTTGCATTTTCCTTTGGAAGGATGATTCCCTTAAAATTTTCTTTTCTCGCTTGGATAGCAATAGGCAATGCTCCCTTAATAGGTCGAAGATGACCATCCAAAGATAATTCTCCCATAAATACATATTTCTCGATAGCATCTGGATTCACTTTATTGAATCCAGCCAATACTCCCATTGCGATAGGAAGATCATATGCAGAGCCTTGTTTGGGCAAATCGGCTGGAGCCAGATTAATCACTATTCTCAATCGGGGTAATCGCCAACCAGAATTTTTCAATGCGGCTTCTATTCTTTGGAAGCCTTCCCTTACAGCACTATCTGGCAGTCCCACCAAGCTATATCCAGCTTTTCCTGCCGCTACTGGACCTCCTATATGTATTTCTACGGTAATCGTTGTTGCATCCACTCCGTGGACTGCACTTGCAAAGGTCTTTACGTACATTTTTTCTTTTTTGTCTATCTATAGAGCGTAGGAAAAACATTATCTACTCCCTTCTTTAATAATACCTTCATATACATAGACAAAAAAAAACGGCTGATTCCATAAAGAATCAGCCGTTTTTTAAAATAATAGCAAAATTAATCTGCCAACTTAAATTTAATCGGTAATGTAAATTGCACCCTTACTGGGTTATTTCGCTGTCTACCAGGAACCCAACTAGGCATTTTTTTCACTACTTTAAATGCTTCATCTCCACATCCTCCTCCTGGATCACGTAGTATTACTTTTTTCGGGTCTGGATCGAACACAATAGATCCATCTCTTTCTACCACAAAACGTATTACCGCTGTTCCTTCGATACCATTTTCACGAGCGATGGCTGGATACCTAATATTCTTATTGATGAATGCTATAATCTTTCCATCTGAACATTTTTTTCGTTCGTCCTTATCGCTTTGATCACAACCTGGGAAGTGAGGCATATATTCAACGATCTTGAATATCTCATCAGATGGTGGCGGTGGCGGTGGCGGTGGCGGTGGCGGTGGTGGCGGTGGTGGTTTTACTGGCCCTTTGGGCTTTGGCGGTGGTGGCGGTGGCTCATTAGATGAGTCATCTTCTAATTCTTGGCTTTCGAATTCAGGTTCCTCTATTTCCACTTCGTCCGGTACTTCTTCAATAACCGGTGGTGGTGGTGGAGGAGGCGGAGGTGGTGGCTCTGCTGTACGAGGAATTTCCATCTCAATTTCTTCTTCCCAGTCTTCATCTAAACTGGCAGAACCAGTATCTTTAATGAAAACTGTCCAGCTGAAAATAAGAATAGATACAACTACTGCAGTAACGGCACCAATACCAAAATGGGTGGTACTCCTTTTGAATACGTCAACCTCGGGGTACTTACTACGACCCAAAAAAGGGGCAGCAGCACTGTCTCTGTACTTTTCCGTAAGACTACCATCTCCACTTCTACCTGCCATCATCTTCCTAATTAAAAGTGGCAATATAACATATGCCAAAAAGATTAGAGCAAGTAAAACAAAAACAATTGTCCCCGGTAATGCTATGTCAAAATTCATAAACTGAGGTTTTGAATTGGTTTATACAAAAAAACACCGAACAAACACCCAATAATATTAGCTATAATATCAGGTATCTCAAAATTTCTTCCTGTTGTAATTGTGATTTGGAGTACTTCTATTAATATCCCGTATATACAACTAGATGTAAATATGATAAAAAGGGTTGTGAAAGGAATAGAAATTCCTTGATTTTTTTTCAAAATTGCCCAAATAGAGGCTATTACTAGCACAAAATAGATAAATACATGTGCTATTTTATCTATATAACTAATATTGACTTCTGGTAATTGGGATCCAGAGGTCAATGATAAAATTGCAATAATAGTCGCCCAAGACAATGGCAATACGAAATATTTCATTCTAACTTACCAATTCCTCGTAAGCTGCAGCATCCATCAAATCGTCAATCTCAGATGGATCTAATAATTCTATTTTTACTATCCAGCCCTTACCATAAGGATCTTCATTGACTAAAGCAGGATTATCTCCTTCGCCCTGATCCAATTCTGAGTTAAACGCTAAAACCTTACCGCTTACTGGCATAAATAGATCGGAAGTTGTCTTCACAGCCTCCACCACACCAAACTCAGCATCTTTATCTAATTCTTCATCTACTGTATCCACTTCCACATAAACGATTTCACCTAATTCGCTTTGAGCGAAATCAGTGATGCCGATATAAGCGATGTTACCATCTTCTAGTCTTACCCATTCGTGTTCCTTAGTGTATTTCAAATTTTTAGGAAATGCCATCTTGGTAATTGATTTATAACACTACTCATCTTTATTTTATGAGTATGTACATGATAAAAGTATAATTCTCGCCAAAAATAAACGAATTCTTTAAAAAGGAAACAGCCTGAGCACAAAAAAGAAAAATAATTTTGAATACTATGTGAAGAGACGACAATCTATAAGCTTATAAATTGAGTAAATTTATCTTTATTCTACTTAGACATTTTCACTTTTCGGCCTATGAGATTTTGCCATTGTTCATCCTTCTGTTCAATGCCTGTTTCTGAAATCAACCAAAGAATAGAACATTGAGGCAATATACTAGGAGTATTACCATATCCATCTGTAAAATAAACTATAGCATCTGGTTTATAATTATCATTAGCAAAGGCAATGACTGGAGTAAAATTAGTTCCTCCTCCTCCTTTTACTTCAAGAGATGAATAAGTCCCTAGGATATAAGTTCTTTGTAAAGTAGAATCGCATTCTGCTACCATTATTTCTACACCTTGTCTTTGGATATGGCTCATTTCACTAAAGAAAACAGCTAATTCTTCTGGCGATACACTTCCTGAGGTATCCAAACCGACTAGAATTTTCTGTCTTTGCTTCACTTTTATTCCTGGAGTCGTTCCATATCGTTTAGAAGGGCGGCGAATGGTGTTTTTTAAATAGGTTCTTTTTCCTGTACCAATAAATATGCGAAGCATTCTTCTCCAATCTACTTGCTGTTTGGATTTTGACATTCGTTCTTGCAAGAGGCGATATAGGCTACTTGGAAGATGCCCTTGTAATTTATCGTCTGTTCTTTCTGCTGCTTGTACTAAGGTATCTTCTAATGCACTTTCCATCATTCGTTGTTCCATTCTAGGCATTTGCCCAAATGAATTCCAGTTTTGGTGTTGTTTTAGTTGTTCATTATTCTCATCTGGAAATTGAGCATCTGGATTGTCGTCTTTTTCTTGAATTTCTAAAATTTTCAAATAATAATATCCTACGCTTTCTCCTTTTTTCAAGTTTTTCAACTTTGGATACTTATCTAATGTAATCGCATCATTTGGTAAATGCATAGGATGAATATATTGATTGACTACCAAATCAGCAGCCATATCAAAAATATTTTTCTGCTGAAAACGCTCCCTCATAAAAGGATGTTTCAATGATAAATGCAATAATTGGTGTTTGAGTAAACCATATTTTACATTATCAGTATCGATATTATTCCAATATTCTGCATTAATAACTAAAGCAGGATGTTTTTCTTCTACAGATATAGAAATGGAATCTGTATCATTTCCTACCTTTCTTAACAAACCAGAAAATACATGACCATAGAAGGGTTCTTCTAGCAATAGTTTAATACCTGTTTTGGTAACATCTCCTTGTGTATCGTAAAACATAAGGCAAAGTTAAACTTATCAATTGTAAAAAGCATTGATAGTTTAGTAAGAGTTTAAATTTAAATCGCAGTGTTTTAAAGGAGTTTTACAAGGAGAATTTTCAAATCATCATGAATAAAGAATTAGAGCAATCGTATCATCAGCTTATTGAAACCAAACAGACTTTTTTAAAAAGAATCAAGGAAAAGACATTGGAACAACAAATGTTTAAGCCTAATGAGGAAGGATGGAATATGGTGGAGATATTTGAACATATTCAACTTTCTGAAGGAGGAATTTTAGGCTATTTCAAAAAAAGGCCACCTGCAGAAACCGAATATAAGGTAGATCTGAAAAGCAAGGTGGCTTATTCTCTATTGAGTCAATTTTATAAGTTACCTAGTAAGGTGAACGTTCCAGTTAAAGGGCTTACGCCAAAAGGTAATACACCTTTAGAAAATCTGATTCAGCAATCTGACTCGAACAATGATATTATTCGAGTCATTATTATAGATTTTCCTTTAGAGAAGTTGAAATATTCTGTATTCAAACATCCTGTGTCTGGAGCAATGACGATGCAAAATACGATTGACTTTTTCACTAATCACATTTTACATCATGTGCATCAATTGAATAGGCTGGAAAAACATGCTAATTACCCTAAAAAGTTAGATTAGTGAAATGAATTCAATAACATGAGCTGCTTGTTCTTTTTCCTTCTAAAAAACACAGAAAATAGTTCCGTAGCTACGGCTATGCAACGATTTTCTGTGTTTTTTAGAAGAAAAAATTACTACCCATTCTGGCTCAATTTATTAAATACGTTTCACTTAATATAAAGTCTGGCATTTTTTGTCGAAATGTTTCTATCATTCATATATTTTGATGTAATTTAATCATTGAATCAAATCATATATTCTAATGAAAAATAATTTTGTCTCTATTTTACTCGCAGTTCTCATCGCTACTACACTATTAATGAGTTGTTCTTCTGCTCCTAATTCTAAGGATCAGTATCTGAATGATTACTCAGATTTCATGAAAAACATTGAAAAGAATAAGGATAGTTTTACTGCTGAGGAATGGCAGGAGAAAGACGAACAATTCCAGAAATACAGTTCAGAAATATATAATCAGTTTGAGGGCGAACTAGGCGTACTGGAACAATTAAAAATAGGCAAAAATGCCGTAATCTATGCCAAGCATAGAGGAATGAATGCTTTGCAAAATATCAATAATAACGGAGAGGTAAGCAATGCTCTCAATGAAATAAAAGGCGTTATTAATAGTGATGAAATCAATAGGGCTATTGATGAATTCAAAAAGGTGTGGGACGATGAATTGAAGGGAGAGCTTTCTGCTGCTATAAATGAATTGCAAAAAGTATGGGACGAGGATCTTAAAAATGAATTAAGTGGTTCGTTGGATGAATTGAAAGCTACTATTGAAAGTGGGAATATAGAAATGGAGATCAACGGTCAGGTGAAGAAGCTGGAGGAAATTTTAGAGGATGAAGAAATCAAAGAATCTTTGAAAAACGTGGTAGGGGAATTGAAGACAGTATTGGAAAAGGTAGAGGTAGAAATGGAAAAATAGAATATTGTTAATTCTATTTTTAATAATAAGGCAAGTATGTAGTAGATACTTGCCTTATTTATTTCCAGCCTATTAGTATATACTTTTTATAATATTTTCAATAAATATTGAAAGTTCTATTTTTTTCCCTTATTTTTGCTTAAGAAATGGAGAATTTTGGTTACTTAGCAAATCTTTATGATACACGACTTAAAAACAAATAATACATTTGCCATCTATCGGCTACCAAATGAAGAGCACCACTACCTTCTTCGTTCGGAAAATAATGAGGTTATCCCTTTCGATGAATTAGGGGATAAACCTGCTTTTGTATTCCATCCATTTGAGGAAAATGAGGTTTGTCCTGCCTTAGCGATTCCTTCAGATAATATATATATCAATCCTAAGTTTTCTTTTAGAAGCGATCATAAAGGAGATCCTTATTTCATTTCTGAAGCAGAATATATTCCTCTTTTAGAAGATTTTGTAGATTATATAGAAGAAGGCAATTGCCATAAGGCGATTTGTTCTAGAATTATCAAAAAGGAAATGATGGTAGAGGATTTATATCCATTATTCATCAGATTGAAAGAACAATATCCTTTTGCATTTATTTATCTGGTCAATATTCCCAATCTAGGCTGCTGGATGGGAGCTACACCAGAAATTCTATTGACAGATCACGATAAGATAGGAGAAACTGTAGCTTTGGCAGGTACTCGTCCATTGAGTAGTGAAGAAGATTGGGACAAAAAGGAAGTCGTAGAACAGCAAATGGTGGAACGCTATATGGCGAACATCCTCATTAATAGAAAAAAGAGTTTTCAAAAAATAGGTCCATTCACTGTAAAGGCTGGTAGAGTCATGCATTTGAAAACTAAATTCAGATTCCCTTTAGAAAGTAATTGGAAAGATGTGGCGATGGATATCCACCCTAGTCCGGCAGTCTGTGGTTTACCTAAAGAAAAAGCCAAAACCTTCATATTAAAGACAGAGCCTCACGAAAGAGGCTATTACTGTGGTTTTTTAGGGCCTGTGAATATGCAAGGCAAGACAGATTTATATGTCAATCTTCGCTGCATGCAAGTCTTTAATGATACCTTTGCTTTGTATGTAGGTGGTGGTATTACTTCTGGTTCCGTTCCACATAAGGAACTGAATGAAACTACATGGAAATCCAGAACATTATCAGACATCATAGAAGAAGTGTATTGTGAGCCTGTGCTTAGTGACATTTAAATTCAATAAGCTCCTGCTTAATATTATCATAAGCAATTAACTATGCAATTATCGGATAAACACGGAGTCAGAAACCTAGTAGAAATCTGTGCTGCCAAAGGCATTCGATACGTCATCATATCCCCTGGATCCAGAAATGCCCCGCTTAATATTTCTTTCAATGAACATGGTGCTTTTACTTGTTTGAGTATTCCAGATGAACGCTGTGCAGCATTTGTGGCGTTAGGAATAGCACAGCAAACGAGAATGCCTGCTATTGTCACTTGTACTTCTGGAAGTGCTTCCCTCAATTTTGCTCCTGCCATAAGTGAAGCTTATTATCAAAGAATCCCTTTGCTCATTCTCACCGCAGATAGACCAGACGAATGGATCAATCAAGGAGAAGGTCAATCCATTCAGCAAAAAGATGTTTATCATAATTATATCCAAAAATCATATCACTTACATTTGGATACTGACGACAAGGATAATTTATGGTCTAATGACAGAATGATCTGTGAAGCGATAGATCTATCTATCATTAAAAATGGGCCTGTCCATATTAATATTCCATTTAGAGAACCACTATATAATAAAAAGGATTATTATAGAATTGATTTGCCTAAAATATCGCAAATCATTCGTCCTAAAAACAGCCTTCCTCAAAATATAATAAATGATTTTGTTTCAACATTTCATCATTCAAAAAAAATATTAATTCTTTGTGGGTTAATTCCTAAAAAGAATAAAGAACTCAATCAATTATTGAATCAATTATCAGACAAAGCAGTAATTTTAGCAGAAACGACTTCTAATATTTCTGGTAAAAATATTTACAATAATACAGATGCTTTATTAACGAATTATGATGCAGAAGAATTTGCACCAGATTTATTAATTACGATTGGACATTCATTTATTTCTAAAAAAATAAAATTATGGCTACGAGCTTCTAACCTAAATGAACACTGGCATTTATCAGAAGACGAAACAGCTCACGACGTTTTTAAAAAATTAACGAAGTATATTAAAATAGCTCCAGAATTATTTTTAAAAAATTTAATTAATACCCCACAACCTATTTCTTCTACTCCCATTAATTATCAAAAAATATGGCAAGATAAATCGAAAGAAACCAAAAATAAACATCATCAATATTTGGAAAAAATACCTTGGTCTGATTTTAAATTATTTGCTGAATTATTACCACAATTACCTTTAAATACCAATCTCCATATGGGCAATTCTTCGCCTGTAAGATATATCCAATTATTCCCTATCAGGGATGATATTTTATATAATGGAAATAGAGGTGTAAGTGGAATAGATGGTTCTACTTCAACAGCAGCTGGAGCTGCATTAATTCATCATCTTCCTACTACTTTAATCACTGGAGATATTGCTTTTTTTTATGATTCTAATGCTTTTTGGAGTCATCATCTAACGAGGAATTTGAGAGTCATCGTTATTAATAATCAAGGTGGTGGAATATTCAGATTGATCCCAGGTCCGCCTAGCACGAATCAATTAGGAAAGTTTTTTGAAACAACTCATGATTTCAAAGCTAAAGGAATTTGTGATACTTTCCATATTCCTTATTATTTTGCAGACTCATTGGAAACGATGAACGAAATATTACCAAAATTTTATGCTCCTCAAGAGAATAATCGACCTGCGGTTTTGGAAATCCAAACGCCAAGGGAAATTAACGATAAAATCTTTAAGGAGTATTATAAGTTTTTGAATAGTTCTATTAGCGAATCTTAATTCAAGGCGTGACTTTGAGTCACAACTTGATTGATACACAAAGTAAATTACTCAAAAGCGTACTACAATAATTTAAAAATGCAGTAATCAATCTTTGATCACTGTTAACTGTTCACTGCTAACTGTATAAAATGATAGATTGGAAAATAGCGAAGGAATACGAAGACATCACTTACAAAAAATGTAATGGTGTAGCACGTATCGCCTTCAACAGACCAGAAGTAAGAAATGCTTTCAGACCTAAAACTGTAGGCGAATTATTGGATGCATTCTACGATGCTAGAGAGGATAGATCTATAGGAGTAATCTTACTTTCTGGAGAAGGACCTTCGCCAAAAGATGGTGGTCATGCTTTTTGTTCTGGAGGCGATCAGCGTGTTCGAGGAAAAACGGGTTATCAAGGCGGAGATGGTGTTGGTAGATTGAATATCTTGGAAGTACAGCGATTAATTCGTTTTATGAATAAGGCGGTAATTTGTGTAGTTCCAGGATGGGCTGTAGGAGGTGGTCATTCACTTCATGTCGTTTGTGATTTGACATTGGCGAGTAAGGAACATGCTATTTTCAAGCAAACAGATGCAGATGTAGCAAGTTATGATGCTGGTTATGGTTCTGCTTATTTAGCTAGGCAAGTTGGACAAAAACGTGCTAGAGAAATATTTTTCTTAGGAAGGAGTTATTCTGCTCAAGAAGCTTTTGATATGGGTATGATCAATGCTGTGATTCCTCATGATGAATTGGAAGATGAGGCTTACCAGTGGGCTCAAGAAATTTTAGCTAAAAGTCCTATGTCTATCAAAATGTTGAAATTTGCTTTCAATATGATTGATGATGGTTTGGTAGGCCAACAGATTTTCGCAGGAGAGGCGACTCGTTTAGGTTATATGACTGATGAAGCGGAGGAAGGTAGAAATGCTTTCTTGGAGAAGCGTAAGCCGAATTGGGAGGAGTTTCCTAAGTTTCCTTAAGTAGATGCTGAAATAGTTAGATTTAGAGATGAAAAAAGCGAATATTACCACTAGGTAATATTCGCTTTGTATTTTTATATCAATTTTTTATCTCAACATCTTAATATCTAGCTGTCTATTTAGTTCTTCCTAGCTACTGGCTGCTTTGAATCTTCTTGAGACATGGTCTTTCTGATAGCGATAGTTTCTACCTCTTCGCCCGATTCTATAGTCAATTTATAGGTGCCGTTTGGATAGCTACTCAAATCGAAATCTACATCTTGCAATCCTGCTACTACAGCCATTGTATTCGTTTCTAATACATCGCCTTTAATATCCTTGATAGAATAAGTCAATTCCATATCCTTGATAAAATCTACCGTAAGGTTGATATATTCACTATTCAATGGATTATTGATGCTCGCTACCATGAAGTCGTTATCTGTTGACTTATTCACGACAATGACTTGAGAGTAATTATACTCTCCATCAAAATCAACTTGCTTTAATCTGTAATAAGAAGTCCCTTTTCTAGCATCCAAATCCATAAAACGATATGAATTCTCTTCATCTGAAGAACCTGCTCCTTCTACATTACCAATAGTCGTAAATTCAAAGCCATCAGCTGATTTCTCAATGACAAATTCCTTATTATCTATTTCCTCTGATGTATCCCACTTCAGCATATTGCCTATTGTGAATTCCTGCCCAACTACGAAAGAGTGGAAAGTGCATTCTGCTTGTAATGAAAACATTATAACAAGGGAGGTTACGAATGTTAAAGTAATTTTTCTCATGTTAAAGTAATTTTGAATTTAATTTGTCGCTTTCGATGTATATACTTACAATATGTATGCAGACAACCATTAGTTCATCCATCAAAACATCTAATTAGTGACAATGATTTATATCGCATTAATACAATAATAGATATAACTTTAAATTCAAAAACCATACCAGTTTATAATTAAAAAAATATGTATAGTGCTGTAATAAAATTATTTAAATATTAAAGACCTACATACATGTAAAAGAGGGAGTTCTTTTTTACGTCAATTTTATTTCGCATGTAGTAAATCCGCTTCAAGTATTCGATCCTCTGTCTGCTGTCTTTTTTCATCAATTACACCATCATTGAGGTACATTTCTGCGATAAGGCTGGCTATTGGAGCTGCATATGTTCCTCCAAAACCTGCATTTTCTACAAATACTGCTATGGCTATCTGAGGATTTTCCTTAGGAGCAAAGCAAAAGAATACAGAATGATCCTTACCTCTATTTTCTGAAGTTCCTGTTTTTCCACATAATATGAAGGAAGGAACTTCTGCTCGCCTTGCTGTACCTGCTTTTACTGCCATTTCCATTCCGTCATGTACTGGATCGAAGAAATGGGACTCTATACCTGTGTAATGTTTAGCTACACTCAGTTCAACATCTGCGGGTTTACCATCTTTCATAAATCCTTTAGCAAGATGAGGCGTAATATACCAGCCTTTGTTGGCTATAGCGGCGGCGGCATTTGCCATTTGTAAAGTCGTCATCTGTATCTCTCCCTGACCTATCGCATTAGAGATAATCGTAGGAGATTTCCATCCTCCTTTATCTTTGGGATACCATTTATCATAATATTTTGAATCAGGAATCAGTCCGCTTTTTTCTCCTGGTAGATCAACCCCTAGTTTACTACCCATTCCAAATCCTCTCACATACTTCATCAGTGTATCTAATCCTGCTCCAGCATTCTTGTAGCCATATTGATCTACCACATCCCTGAATAATTGACAATAATAGGAATTACAGGAATGTTGTAATCCCATGACTACATTAGAAAGATAAACGTGATTATGACAACCTAGTCTTCTACTTCCTCCATAATCATATCCTCCAGAACAGCCTACTCCACGATTCACATCCCAAACACCAGTTTTCATCCCAACCAAAGAAGTGATTGCTTTGAATATAGATCCAGGAGGATACTGAGCCATTATAGATCGATCATAAAATGGTCTCAATGTATCTTGTACCAAACGACTAAAAGCCCTTCCTCTATCTCTGTTGATAGATAATAAATTAGGATTATAAGTAGGTGTACTTACCATCACCAAAATTTCTCCCGTACTGGGTTCTATCGCCACTACTCCACCCCGCTTATTACCCATCAATTTCTCAGCATATCGTTGAAGTTCTGCATCCAAAGAGCTAATCAAATCCAAACCAGATGCTGGCTGTATATCCCTAGATCCATCTCTCCAACTTCCTTCTATACGGCCAAAATTATCCTTCATTACCTTCTTCTCCCCTTTCACTCCTTTCAACTGATCCTCGTATTGCAATTCTAATCCTTTCGCACCGATATAATCGCCTCGTTCATATGGCGTATCTAAATCTCCACTTTCAACTTTCTCTTCAGATTCATCAATGTCCAGTTGAGTTACCTCATTTACATAACCCAACACATGTGCACCTATCCCATAAGGGTAATTCCGTACGTTTCTCATTTGTATGAAAAACCCAGGGAATTCGTACATGCTTTCTTGGAAACGAGCATATTGTTCTGCAGATATTTTTTTAATAAAAGCGAAGGGTACTTTTTTATCAAATCTAGTATCTCCAAAATCCTTTTCTAAGTTCTTGACAAAGGCTTCTTCTGAAATACTGAGTAAATTGCAAAATTTAGTCGTATCCATAGCTCCTACGAGATTATAGATAACCATTAAATCGTACATGGCCTTATTCGCTACAAGGAGTTTACCGTTTCTGTCTGCTATGAGTCCACGAGAAGGATAAATAGTAATATCCGAAACTACAACAGCTCTGGCTGTATCAGCATAAGAAGAATCCAATATTTGTATCTGGCAACTCTTTGCAATAAGAGTAAGGGAGGCAATAATAAAAAATGCCTGTATAATGTATTGTCTATTATTGTTATTATTGTCCTTTGCCATATTGATTAGAGTTTATTAGGAGTCTGATTTGTAGAGGATGTTTAAATTCACGACAAACTCTTAGTGAAACGTATTCAATAACCTGAGCCATTATGCTTGTTCTTTTTCCTTCTAAAAAATACTACCCATTCTGGATCAATTTATTAAATACGTTTCACTTAGAGCTTATTAGAAATTTGATTTTCGGAATAAAAATAATCAATCTTTTGATTAAACGAGGCATAAAAAGCGGAAATCGAAGATTCATGAACTCTCAAAATAGAGCATAGTGGATAGTTATTCCTTAGTTTAATGAGCATTTTTAGAACGAAATTTAATCGAAAAAGTCGGGTGACTTATACCAGTGGCATAAATGCTATGATAAACGAATTATTAAATTCCTAGCAAGCTCTTAATTCTTAGGATTAATCAAAAAAGCATGAATTATAACTAAAAACATAGACATAGGAAAACTTATTGCTGTTCTCAGTAAGATCTTATCTATATATGCCACAGTAAAATACTGCATGGAATGATACCAGAGTATATGTATCAAAAATAATGTAGCTGTATATCTCAGATAGGGAACTGCTCCTAACCTATATTTTGTAGGACTCTGACTTTGTGGATAGCCTCCTTTAGGTTCTTGAAATTTCAGAACAAAAGGTCTTAATGTTGCTGTCATCACACAGGCAGATGCGTGTACACCATAGGAATGATAAAAAATATCTATTGTGATACCTATCAGGAAACCTAAGAAGACTAAAGCCCAATTAGGTGTGTCATGAGGGAGCAAGAGTATGAATAATGGATATAACATGAAATGAAAATGACCAATAATGGATTCGGCACCAAAACTGAGTCCCTGTAATACTAGAACTTGTACTAGTACTAAACCAAAGAATCTCATAATATTAGTCAACAGAATACTATTCATTTTCTAATTCTTCTTCTATTTCATTTTGCTCTTGCTGAAACAAATTATCTACAACATATACGTGCTCTACCTTATTCAAGTCTTCTGACAGCTTCACATCTATCTTATGAAAGGATGAGCCACTTATCCCTTCTATATTGTCTACCAAACCCACCATAATACCTCCAGGGAACTTACTGGAATAACCATTAGTCACTACAGTATCTCCCTTCGCAATAATAGCGTGACGAGGAATCGCTTCAACACTCATATGAGAAGATTCCTTACCAGACCAAACCATAGAACCAAAGTATCCCTTATTTTTAATCGTAACAGATATTTTAGTTTGCTGATGTAGCAAAGACATAATAGTAGCATATCTTTCAGAAACACCCAATACAATACCTACAATTCCTTTCCCTCCAATTACGCCATTATGAGGTTTTATACCATGCTTCCTACCTCTATTGATAGTCATATAGTTACTCGCCTTATTGGATGAATTATTAATTACATGAGCAGAAGTATAGGTATATTGCTGCATATAATCAGCATTACTGACCGTATCTGTTTCTATAATATTATTAAATTGGGATACTTCTAATTCTGCAAAGAGGAGAGCATTATCTTCCGCTAATTTGTTGTTTTCTCTTTCAAAAGAAAAATGCTTGGTTATTTGATCTCTAGCATCATATAATTTACCAGAAAAAGCATTCGTAGTAGCGGTATAAATAGCCCCTTGTTCATTATTGAAATTGATAATCAATATAAAACAAACAACCTGTAGTATCAAAAAGAGAAATACAGCATTAAATCGTACGAGTAACTGAATCAGGTTTTGCATCTTACCGATGTAGATTTTATGCTAATTACCAATACAAATTAAACTATAGTTTAATTTGTATTGGTAATTAAAATAATAAATTATATGCTTTTTCTATCTATAAGGAAAGAAAATGTATCCGTGTTTTTTAAAGCAATGCCCGTTCCTCTTACCACAGCCCTTAACGGATCTTCTGCTACATGAACAGGAAGTTTTGTTTTTTGGCTGATTCTTTTATCCAATCCTCTCAATAATGCACCACCTCCAGTCAGGTATAAGCCCGTCTTATAAATATCAGATGCTAATTCTGGTGGAGTATTTTCCAATGCCTTAAGTACGGCATCTTCAATCTTTGATATAGATTTATCCAAAGCATGAGCGATTTCTCCATAAGAAACCTTGATTTGCTTAGGAATACCTGTCATTAAATCTCTTCCGTTTACTGCATAATCTTCTGGTGGAACTTCCAAATCATGAAGAGCAGACCCTACATTGATCTTGATTTGCTCAGCAGTTCTTTCTCCTATAAGGATATTATGCTGTCGCTTCATGTAATTCATGATGTCCATCGTGAATTCATCTCCAGCTATTCTTATCGACTGATCACAAACGATACCAGAAAGAGCGATGACAGCAATTTCTGTCGTTCCTCCACCTATATCAATAATCATATTACCTATAGGCTCTTCCACATCCAATCCGATACCTAAAGCAGCAGCCATAGGTTCGTGGATAAGATAAGTTTCTTTGGAATCAACATGATCTGCAGAGTCAAAAACGGCTCTTTTTTCTACTTCTGTTATACCTGAAGGTATACAGATAACCATTTTCATATAACTAAAAAATCTTTTTTTAGCTGGCATCATACTAATCATTCCTTCGATCATGCTTTCTGCTGCTTGGAAGTCAGCAATTACACCATCTCTCAAAGGTCTGATTGTTTTTATATTGTCGTGGGTTTTACCATGCATTTGCATCGCTTTTCTTCCCACTGCTAGTATAGCATTCGTTCGTCTATCTACAGCAACTATTG
>JBNMOV010000051.1:0-16982 GCA_051275765.1 Maribacter sp.
TCCTCGAATGAAAAATTATAGGTAGAATGCCTGTATAAAGTAATAACGACAGCAATAATAAACGGGATAAAAATAATCCAAAAGAATTTTTTAATATCCTTCTCTGTTTTCAATATGCTACCTGCTAGAAAATAACAGACTGCTACATACCATATTTTTGCCAATAAAAATTTTAGGGATATGACAATATTAGCAGATGTAACTACTGTCAGAGCCAACCAAGCTATATGAAATAGTAGAAACAGCGTAATAGGATGCAATAAAAAATCACGTTTCATGCTTTGCCAACGCATCAAAACGAATAGTCCATAAGCTAGCATTAGACCGACTACTAGAGGCTCTGTTGGTAAATCGGTACTAAAGCCATTAGGGAAATAATATTCTGTAGAAAGGGGTATCGAAAAAAGAAACAGATAAAATACTTTTTTATAATCTACTATGGTTTGATAAACCAATAGTAATCCAGCAGGAATAGCTAGTAATAATAATTCGTCAAAGAAAATAGCCAGTATTACAGAAAATAGAATAGACAGCGCCAATCCTCCAAAAAGCCAAAGTGACGAATCGGGGATGGATGTTTCCTTTAGGCGGAATACTTTTTTTATGTCTATGTTAGGAATCAATCTATGCCTTATTTCGCATTCACGATGGATTTCCAGTCTACATCTCTATTGTATTCAAAAACTAATACACCCAGTAATGAGAATAGAAATGTCAGGAAAGTAATGCCTATCACTAAGAAGGAACGTTTTGGCCTTGATTTGATTACAGGTGTTTCTGCAAAATCTTGTACAAATAGTGCTGGTTTAGGAATAGAGAAAGAAGATTTGTACTTTTCGTAAGTAGCTTGATCATCCCCTAATTCTTCGATAATGGTTTCCTCCGTTTTGGAGAGCTGACCAATAAGACTGATCCCTGTACTAATATCCAAGCCATTCTTTCCCACATTCAATGCTTTTAATTTTCCTTCAAGACCTATTATTCTTGTAGAAATAGCATTGATAGAATCTCTCTTACTTCGTTTTTCATATACCTCCAATCGAGCTTTTTCACTCGCAATATCACTCTGTAAAACTGGCATTTGAGTACCAATGACTTTCTTTTGGTAATCTGCATCAAAGATGCCATACCTGTCCCTCAGTATAGATAGACTATCTGAAATGATAGCCAATGATTTTATTTTTTCAGATATTTGTTTCTCATAAGATTTGATGATGTCAGCCTGCGATCCCCTAATCAGTCCATTGGCAATATCATTTATCTTATCCCTAGCAGCATTAGCCATTTTTGCAGATAATTCTCTATCCTGATCTTCTATACTTAAGATAATCGCATCCCGTTCATTCTTAATCACACTAAAGTACTTATTAAATCGCTCTCTCAATTTAGCTTTAGCTTTAATATCCGATGTGTCAATATCATAATGTTGATACAAATCGAATTCTTGTACCATAGAATTGAATAACTCGTTGGATTTAGATGCCTGAACCAATCGATCCATATCTTCTCCCGTTCCATAAAACTGTAACTCCTTTTCTCCAAGGTTAGGAGACTGCAATGAAGGCGAAGCTGCATAAAAAGTAGTGCTGGCTTCATAATAATTAGGAAGTAATAATGAAATTGCCGCTGTAATAATTCCTATAGCAAGGCAAGTGGTGATGATAGGTTTCTTCCATTTGAAGATAGTCCGTACCATATCTAATAAATTATCTCTACTATATTCCATGTTTTTCGTTTCTTTGACTGCAAAAGTAGGAAAAAGAGGATTGCTTATGGTGTCATTTTTTTATTGAATATATCTTTGACCATATTAATATCCAATAATCCCATTATCCAAGCTATCGGCACCGCCAAAATTCCTGTTAAAATAAATTGCATCATCCAATTAACGGATAATTGCACTAGTCCATACCTAACTAGTAGATACATTAACACTCCAAATAAGATAACTTTTATAAAAATACTCAAGGAGAGCCTTAAATCTAATATTCTATTGGCAATAAGTATATGTCCTAATGCTGCGATCCCTTGAGTGATTAATGTAGCATATACTGCTCCTAATGCTCCATATTTTGGTATCAATAGATAATTGGCAATAACATTGAGGATAACAGCTATCACACCAATAATATTCAGTGCTTTCAAACTTGCATTGGAAGCTAGTAATGTAGTGAATACATAACTAGAAGCAATCGGAATGAATGATAGAATAAGTAAGGAAAGTATTTTTCCTACATAAATTGGGTCATATTCACTTTCGTTAAATATGGTTGCAATAATATCTTCGCTGAATCCTGCTATGCCCATAGATAAGGCAATGGATACAAACATGATAAGTTTGAAACTTGTTTGTACTAAATTACGAATCTCTAGCTCGTTTTTTTCTTTAATCAGCCTAGCAAACATAGGCATCAATTGACTCGCCATGAGTAAACCAAACATCGCTGACATATCTAAAAAGCGATAAGCTGCTGCATAATATCCTGCTTCTGCCTTTCCTGTTTCTGGTAATAATTCCTTTAGCATGACAAAATCTACGCGAGTAAAAATTGTAGTCAGTAAAATTATAAGTGCATAAGGATAACTCTCTTTTATAATAGAAAAAATGAGTTTTCTATCAAAGGTAAAAGTACTTCCTCCTGCATATTTCAATACTACCCCCAAGCTCAGTAAAGCAGTAAAAGAAAGCGTAGTCAATTGTGCATAAATAAAGTCTTCTATTCTAAAATTCGCCACATAAGAACCATATAACATGACTCCACAAACAACGATTAGCAAAGTCCTATTAATAATAGAAAGAATGGCATCCAATCTGAATAAGTGTAATGCTGCAATATTGGAACGAAGGTATTCTGTCAAAGAATTGAGAAAATGGATTGCTCCTAGCAATCCTAGCCAATACAATTCTTTAGAGGTATATCCTAGAAGCAATGCACCTATATATATGGCGGTGAAAAAAGTAAACCCTAAAATAAACTTAGCTAGTATAAAATTAGGCAGATAAGACTTTAATAGTGTGCGATCTTGTGCGATCACTCGACTATTATACTGTGTTAATCCTAAATCTAATACAATGAAGAAAATAAATGAAAAGCTAAAAATAATGGCATACAGACCATATTCTTCCTTTCCTACTGTATCCTGAACTTTCATGTCTATACCAAAGACATAAAAAGGCTTCACCAATACATTGACGAAAATTAAAAACAGAAAGTTAGCGATGAATTTTGGCTTCATATTTTCAGATAAATACGTAATCCCAAATTAGTAAACAAGGATTTTTTGAGTATAATATTTTCCTTCGTGAGTAATGGTGATGAAATAATAATTTAATACTTCATCTGCTATCATTTCATGCAAACCCAATTGAGCGTTGCTTGTAATAATTCTTTCATCTATAATTTGTCCATTGATGGTAGAAACCATCAGTTCCAATTCTAAGGAAGAAGGGTTAAGTATGTTTACATTTTGGCCATAAGGTACTTTTGTAGGATATATTTTTACGCCTAAATCAGCTTCAATATCATTATTACCAACAGTCGCTTCTACTTGCATCAATTCAGATTCAAAACCTACTACATCTATATAATTGGTTTCTATGACGCTGATTTCTCCTGTTCCTTCATTCCATTGAACTGTTATTTCATTATTGTCATCACTCACTATTGTTCCTCCTGTTACAGACCAACAGTAAATAGAACCAGTTGTCGCAGGAACAGAATAAATATAATTCCAATCTACATTTACTTGATTTTCACCTATAGGACTAGGAGAATCAAATTCTAGTGTCTTATATAGAAATTCATGTCCTTGTGTCCATACAGGAACCCATTGTTCATTAGGAAAAGTAATGATCCCATCTGGCAAGCCATAAAATAAATGTCCTAGATCTGGATAGATATAATATTCATTACAAATATTCAAATCATCCATTTTATCATGAATCGCCTTGGAAGCATAGATATATGGAAAACTCAAATCAAAATCACTCGCAAAAGGAAAACCCTCATCAAATGGAACAATAAAATCATCTTTGCCATGAATGATCAATGTAGAAATAGATTCATTAGCAGAAATATAGTCCAATTCTAAAACACCTCCCCACAAATCTATAATCCCTTTAATATCAAAACTATGCTGAAAATCATTTCCAGAACAATCCAAACAGCCCATATCGTAATTCTCAAAAGGAATGCCATAAGTCGCATCTGGACGTTCTGCTTCTGTAGTCATGAATGCTGCATGAAGTGAATTTATCGCTCCAGCACTTTCTCCTCCTAAATAAATATTATTTGGATCTATCTTATATTCTGTCTGATGTTCTAGCATATAACGAATTGCTGCACGAGTATCTTGAACACCTCTATACATGGCACGTATGGCACTTCCTTCACTCAGTGGATTTAGTGCCAATCTATAATCTATCGAAACCGCCACATATCCATAACTCGCTAAACTATCGCACCATGCCACCATATCTGCATGTTGTTTACTTCCAAAAATATACGCACCTCCAAACTGCATGATAACCATTGGTCGTTTTTCTAATACATCTCCAGTTGGTTCGTAAACATCCAATTTGAAATTAAATTCTATAGGCAGATTAAATGCATCATATACTTCAGCAGAAGAATAAGTAAGATCTTCTGTAACGGTCACGTCAGAAAAAACAGCTTTTTCATATCTGTCTGATTCACAAATTTGACCATAGGAAAATGCTTGAAATAGGGTGGTAATGGTTAATGTGAATATGATTCTATACATGGTATAATTATTTTATTGCGTAAAAATAAGGTTTCAAATCCATATATGTAGCTTTGCACTAGATTCTAAAATACCAAATATCATTTTAAATGAAAATATTAATGGTTTGCCTTGGAAATATCTGTCGTTCGCCATTGGCAGAAGGGATTATGAAAACTAAGATTCAAGAAGCAGGATTAGATTGGAAAGTAGATTCTGCAGGAACAGGTAGTTGGCATGTAGGAAAATTGCCAGATAGTAGATCCATTGATGTAGCCAAAAAACATGATTTAGATATTACAGACCAGCGAGCCAAACAATTTCAATCCTATGATCTAGATAATTATGATTTGGTATTCGCTATGGATGCTTCCAATTATCAAGATATTAATAGATTGGCAAAAAATGATAGTCAAAAAAATAAGGTACACCTCATTATGAATATGGCCTCACCAGGCATGAATCAAGGTGTTCCAGATCCTTATTGGGGAGATGATGGATTTGAGAATGTATATCAGATGTTGGACTTGGCTTGTGATAAAGTAATAGAAAAGTATGCTTCCCACTAACATCGATAATTTCACGAACATCGAAAGTTTTCAAAACTTTTGATGTTTTGATAAGCGAAAGTTCTCGTCTTTGTTTGATCAAAACTTTAGAAATTTTAAAAATTTCCAAAGGTGCGTTGTTTTTTATCTTTTAGAAGAATTCGTCCCTTCCAAAAATGGTACAAATTTAAAGAATGGTCCTTCTTCCAAAATCCCTGGTTGATTATCCGCGGTCTTAGTAATACAGATCATTTTTTTCTCATTACCTTCTCCATAAGGAATGACAAATCTGCCATCTACTGCGAGTTGTTCGAAAAGTGACTGAGGAATCGTATTTGCACCTGCTGTAACGATAATTCCATCAAAAGGAGCAAACTCACGTAAGCCTTTGAAACCATCTTTATAATAAGTTCGTACTCTATCAAAACCTAGGCTATCTAAGAGCTTTCTTGTTTTCTTATACAAATCCTCTTGACGTTCGATAGAAAAAACCCTAGCTCCTAACATAGAAAGTATTGCTGCCTGATAACCAGATCCTGTTCCTATTTCAAGAATCTTATCCCTTTTTTTAACTTGCAACATATTCGTTTGAAAAGCTACTGTATAAGGCTGCGAAATAGTTTGCTTATTTCCAATTGGAAAAGCTTTATCCTCATAAGCATGATCTTCAAAAGCCTTATCTAGAAAAAAATGTCTAGGCAATCTATTGATAGCTTCCAAAACATCTTCATTTTCAATTCCTCGACGACGCAAAGAATTGACCAATTTATTCCTAAGACCTTTATGCCGATAAGTGTCTTTCAACGTTTTTATGTTATTTATACATTAAGAAAAGAAGGTAGATTATAACAAGGTAGTGAAGTTCACTAATCTTCCCTATATTTGAACCTATTTTAGCGTATAAAAATTCCTAATACTAGCTAGATTTTAAGATATTGAGATATTAAGATTTATAGATGAGGTTATAAATTATAAATTTATAATTCATTCATAATTCAGAAGAAACACTTAATCATAAGTTGTCATTTATCATGAACTACTTTTTAATCTAAATATCTCAAAATCTTAATATCTCAAAATCTAAATACTAGAAATGACAAAAATTAAATTCGGAACTGACGGATGGAGAGCGATTATCGCTCAAGAATATACTGTAGACAACGTAAAAAGAGTAGCAGAAGGGACTGCTCTTTGGATGAAGGCACAAGGCTACAAAAAAGTAGTCATTGGACATGATTGCCGTTTTGCAGGAGAATTATTTGCACATACGACTACCAAAATAATGGGATTGCATGGCATCAAAGTACATCTTGCTAAGGATTTCGTTTCTACACCTATGGTTTCATTAGGCGTAGTGAAAACCAAAGCTGATTTAGGAGTAGTGATTACAGCAAGTCATAATCCACCATCATATAATGGTTTTAAACTAAAATCCTTACATGGAGGACCTAGTGTTCCTGGTGATGTAGCAGCAGTAGAGGCATTGATACCAGACACTCCTACAACTGAAGCACTTCCTAGCTTAGAAGAAATGTTTGACAATGGTTTGTTGAATTACATCGATTTAGAGGAAATGTATATCGATCATGTAAAGGCTAACTTCGATTTAGATACGATTCGCAATTCTCATGTTAAGTTGGTATATGATGCGATGTATGGTGCTGGAATGAATGTGGTGAGAAGATTATTTCCTGATGCTGAGTTATTGCATTGTGATAATAATCCTTCTTTCATGGGACAAGCACCAGAACCTATCCATAGAAATTTAGGAGAGCTATCTGCTACATTGGCCAATAACCCTAATTTCAATTTAGGACTAGCTAATGATGGTGATGCTGATCGTATTGGCATGTATGATGAGGATGGTAATTTTGTAGATTCTCATCATTTATTGTTGTTACTCCTTCTATATATGTATAAATATAAGAAGGAAACAGGAAAAGTGGTCGTTACATTCTCTGTGACGGATAAGATGAAAAAGTTGGCAGAGATCTTCGGTTTAGAGATTCAAGTAACCAAAATTGGTTTCAAGTATATCGCTGAAATCATGATTGACGAAGATGTCGTAGTAGGTGGCGAAGAATCTGGAGGATTAGCTGTAAAAGGACATATTCCTGAAAGAGATGGTATCTGGAACGGATTATTGATCATGGAATTCATGGCTAAGACAGGAAGGTCTATCAAAGATCTTATCAAGGAAGTTTATGACTTGGTAGGACCATTCGCATTCGATAGAGATGATTTACATATTTCCAATGATAAGAAGTGGGAAATTATGGATAATTGTAAGAATAATACTTACTCTGCTATGGGCGGTTATAAAGTTCAGCGTGTAGAAAATGTAGACGGATATAAATTTATTTTTTCAGATTCTGAATGGGTCATGATACGTCCATCTGGAACAGAACCTGTCCTTAGAGTATATGCACAAGCTCCAGATATGGAAGGTGTACGCTCTCTGTTGGCAGCTACTCATAAGACTTTGGGATAAGTTCTTATTTCATTAAAGGGATGACTTCATGAAGTCATCCCTTTAATATTTGTTTATTATGAATCTAATATTAGAAGGAATGGCCTTAGGTCTGGTATTGAGCGTATCTATCGGACCTATTTTTTTTGCCTTAGTACAAACGAGTATTAAGCAAGGCTTGGCTTCTGGTGTTTTTGTAGCTACGGGAATTTGGATTAGTGATTTTTTGTTCATTTTATTCACTTTCCTAGGATTATCGCAGCTCACAGAACTCAAAGACGATCCTACATTTGCTCTGGCTTTTGGCTTAATAGGAGGTTCCTTTTTATTTATTTTTGGAGTTATCCTCTTTTTTAAAAAATCAATTTCATTAGAAGCCTTATCTGCAAAACCTAAAAGGGAATCTTCTATTATTTCCTTATGGACACAAGGATTTCTAGTGAATACTTTCAATCCCTTTACGATATTTTTCTGGTTGACTACGATGACAGATGGCGTGGTAGGAAGATCTTTTGGAATGAAGGAAGTCATTTTGTTTTTTGGAGCAATCATGGGAACGATCATGATAACTGATTTCCTAAAAGCATATTTCGCAGATAAAATCAGACACAAATTAAAACCTATCCACTTGAAATGGTTTGGTTGGCTTTCAGGAATCATCGTTATGGCTTTTGGTATTATGATCATAAGTAGAGGGTTTTCGGGCTTTTAAAATTATTGATGATTAAAGTGATTGATGATTAATGAGTGAGTGCTACTTATAATATACCATAGAACATTCTATCTTTGCCTAATAAATAACCTACAAGAAATTTACAAAACATTACAAACCTTAATAACATTCCGCATGATAACAGTACAAGGTTTAAATCATTCATACGATGGCAATACTAGCATCAAATTTCCTGATTTCAAGTTAGAGAAAGGAGGAAAGATATTATTGTTAGGTCAATCTGGTTGTGGAAAAACGACATTATTGCATCTTTTAGGTGGATTATTGCCTGCTCAATATGGCGATATCAAAATAGGAGATACTTCTTTAAAAGGATTATCTTTTTCTCAATTAGATAAATTTAGAGGAAGAAATATTGGTATCATTTTCCAAAAAACACATTTTGTGAAATCGCTTACTGTGATGGAAAATTTGGTGTTGACACAAAAACTGGCTGGTGTAAAGGTTGATAAATCTGCTATCAAGCATTTATTGACAAAACTCAATATTGTTGATAAAGTCAATAAAAAAACCAATAATCTCAGTCAAGGAGAACAACAACGTGTAGCGATAGCTAGAGCATTGGTGAATAAACCTAGTGTGATTTTAGCGGATGAACCAACTTCTGCTCTTGATGATAATAATACCAACGAAGTCATCGAATTATTAGAACAACAAGCCACAGACAACAACGCCACACTCATCATCGTGACGCATGACAATCGATTGAAAGAACGTTTCCAAAACCGCATAGAACTATGAATCTGTTTACATTAGCTTGGAAAAACCTGATGGCGGAAAAGTTGTCAACTCTATTGAGTTTGATTCTTTTTGCCTTGGGCGTTGGTTTGATCTCTTTGATTTTATTATTGAATCATCAGATAGAAGATAAGTTTGAAAAAAATCTGGCGGGTATAGATTTGGTACTAGGAGCGAAGGGTAGTCCTTTACAAATCATCCTTTGTAATATCTTTCATATTGATTTTCCTACGGGGAATATTCCATTGAAACAGGCACAAAAAATGTCTAAGCATCCATTGGTGGAACGTGCCATTGATTTGTCTTTGGGCGATAGTTATAAAGGTTATCGAATCGTAGGAACGATTCACGATTATGTCAATCTATATGAAGGTAAAATCGCTGAAGGTAAGCTTTGGGATACGACTTATGAAACGACGATAGGTGCGACAGTTGCTAGGAATCTAGGTGTAAAAGTAGGGGATACTTTTCATAGTTCGCATGGTTTTGCAGAAGGAATGGAGCATGACGACATGGGTTCTTTCAAAATCGTTGGTATATTAGAACCTAATGGAACTGTTCTAGATCAGCTTGTTCTTACAGGCAAAGAAAGCGTTTGGGCGATGCACGATTCGCATGGTGCAGAATCTGATACTATTTCGATAGATGATAGAGAAATTACTTCGATGTTACTCTTTTTCAGAAGTAGGATGGGAAATGTTCAGCTACCTCGTCTAATCAATGAAAATACAGATATGCAAGCCGCTTCGCCTGCATTCGAAATGGCTCGACTTTATAATATGATGGGACAAGGAGAAACATTATTGAAGTTACTGGCTGTCATTATTATCATTGTTTCTGCCTTGAGTATTTTTATTTCCTTATTCAAATCGCTTCGTTCTAGAAAATATGAACTAGCTCTAATGCGAGTTTCTGGTGCTTCACCAGGCTGGATATTTTTGCTCATTATTTTGGAAGGATTAATTATTGCTTTTCTAGGATATGTAATTGGAATGATATTCAGTCATGGCGGAATGGAGCTATTGTCTGGACATTTATCTGAGGAATATAACTATGATTTCACTGGTTGGTTATTTTTGCAAGAGGAAGCATTTATGTTTATTGCTGCGATAGCGATTGGATTTATTGCTGCTGTTATTCCTGCATTGATGGCGTTTAGGACGGATATTTCTGAGACGTTGTCTGAAGGATAATTTCCATAACGAATGTCTGGGTAGAGACGCAATACTTTGCGTCTTACCAAGCAGAAAATTCGCTGTTAATTTTCCAATTTTGTTTGATTGAAAAATGATTTTTTGTAAAAAATAAAAAGGTATAAAAGACATCATCTTTTATACCTTTTTATTTTGTGGTTTCGTCTGGCAAGACGCAAGGTATTGCGTCTCTACTTTTTTCGGTGGCAAAATTTATTCGTTTACGATGGCTTCAATACATCTTTCTCTTGCTTCCCAAACGTCATCCAAAGAAAAATCCATTTCATTTTCCAATAACCAAACTTCAATAAACGTCCTTTGAAAATTCACTTTCCACTCTCCTACTTGCTCAGGCGTAATTTCTTTTTCAATTAGAATATCATCCTTAAATGTATTCACATCAATATCTGGTTTCGTAAAATCAAAACGCACATTTTTATATTTCAAATAACAATGTGCTTCTGGAATGTATTCCAAATTAGCTGCTGCTAAAATATCTGAAAGTACTGGCGTATTCACACTATTCATTTTAAAAATGCCAACGATTAATTGGATATCATCTTGCTCATTTTCAATAGCCACTTGTTTCAAAAAAGCATGTTTAGAACTACAAGTACCACAGTTCTCAGAAATGGTCAATGACAAATCTGATTTATTGCTAATTCTAGTATAAGGAAGGTTTTTAACGTATTGACATAAGGCATTAAAATCCAATATGCCTTTTTCAATAGCTAAATGAGATAGCTTATCTTGACTCGTGATTTTAAAATTAGTGAGATTCATTACACAGCATTCAATCGTTCTAAAAAATCATCTTTTTTTCTTCTCGACACATCAACTGTCGTACCATCCGACATCACAACATAACCACCTTCGCCTTTGTGATATTTTTCGATATAATTCATATTAATCAAATACGAACGATGGACTCTGAAAAAGTGATAATCAGATAATAAATCCTCAAAAACCTTTATTTTTCTAGTGGCATAAATATTTTTTCCACTTTTCAACATTACTTGTGTATAACTACCATCAGCTTCACATCTCAAAATATCATTCACTTCAATAAAAATGAATCCTTCCTGTATAGGAATAGCGATTTTATGTTGGCGAATATTCTTATTTTTCATATTCTGGACCAGATGCGAAAAATTAGCAGAAAAATTTCTTTCCTTCAATTTTTCTGTCGCTCTGTGTATCGCTTGGATAAATTCTTTCACATCCACAGGTTTGAGAATATAATCCAATGCACAGAATTTTATCGCCTTCAAAGCATATCTATCATGTGCCGTCACGAATACTACTTCAAAAGAAACATCATCGAATTTATCCAATAAATCAAAACCTGTACCATCTGGCATTTCTACATCCAACAAAAGCAAATCTGGCTGCTTTTCCTTAATAATCGCATAAGCAGAAGTCGCATCCTCTGCTTCTCCAATTACTTCCACTTTAGGACAGTAATCTGTCAGTAATTCAAGCAGAACCTCACGATTTTTTTTGATGTCATCTATGATGATGGTTTTCATTGGGAGAAAGGAATTAGTTTTTAATGATGAATTGAGTTTCTAAAAGTGGCATTTTTAAACGAATTATCAAATTTCTAATCAACTCTAAGTTCCAAAAACGAAACTAGACTTTTCTAATGTGGCAAGATAAGTCCTAATTTCGTACTTTTGCATCGATTTCAAATCATCCTTTTGTCATTAGGAGGTGTTAGTATTGTAAATAGATGTCTATTTATCTGAATATCTCTAAATCTAATAAAAATGAAATACGACGTTACCATTATCGGTTCTGGCCCTGGAGGCTATGTAGCAGCTATTCGTGCAGCACAATTAGGTTTCAAAACTGCGATTATTGAAAAATATGATGTCCTTGGTGGCACTTGTCTGAATGTAGGATGTATTCCTTCTAAGGCATTATTGGATTCTTCTGAGCATTATCATAATGCTGCTCATACTTTCACTGAACACGGTATAGATATTACTGGTCTGAAAGTGAATATGAAGCAAATGATCGCTCGTAAGAATAGTGTAGTAGAACAAACGACTGGAGGTATCAATTTCTTGATGAATAAGAATAAGATCGATGTTTTTCATGGTCATGGTTCTTTCATAGATAAGAATACTATCAAGGTTGCGAAAGCAGATGGAACAGAAGAGGAAATAAAAACAGATAAGACTATTATCGCTACAGGTTCTAAACCAGTTGCTCCTGCTTCTTTTAATTATGATAAGAAACGAGTCATCACTTCCACAGAAGCATTGAACATTGATAAAGTACCTAAGAGTATGGTCATTATTGGTGCTGGTGTGATAGGATTGGAATTAGGTTCTGTTTATGCTCGTTTGGGTACGAAGGTAGATGTTGTTGAATATGCTGATCGTATTATTGCTGGAATGGATAAGGATTGTTCTAAAGAATTGATGCGTTCATTGAAAAAGAAAGGCATCAAATTCCACTTGAAGCACATGGTTACAGAAGTGAAAGGAACGAACAGTTCTGCTACTGTGAAATTCAAGAAAAGAGATACAGAAAACGAATTGGAAATTAAGGCAGATTATTGCTTGATTGCGATTGGTCGTTATGCTTATACGGATGGCTTAGGATTGGAGAATGTAGGTATAGAGAAGGACGAAAAAGGTCGTGTGAAAGTGGATGCACATTTACAAACTGGCGTGGAAGGTATCTTCGCTATTGGTGATGTGATTCAAGGTGCGATGTTGGCTCATAAGGCAGAAGAAGAAGGTATATTCGTAACAGAATATATGGCTGGACAAAAGCCTCATATCAATTACAATTTGATCCCAGGTGTAGTTTATACTTGGCCAGAAGTTGCGGCAGTAGGTTATACAGAAGAAGAATTAAAAGAAAAAGGTATTCCTTATAATGCTGGAAAATTCCCATTCAAGGCTCTAGGTAGAGCGAGAGCAAGTATGGATACAGAAGGCATGGTAAAAGTATTGGCTCACAAGGAAACTGATGAAGTACTAGGCGTACACATGGTTGGACCTCGTACTGCTGATATGATTGCAGAAGCTGTGGCAGTCATGGAATTCCGTGGTTCTGCTGAAGATATTGCTCGCATGAGTCATGCACATCCTACGTTTACTGAAGCGACAAAGGAAGCAGCTATGGCAGCGACGGGAAACAGATCGATTCATATGTAATCGATTCAGTGACCAGTTGACAGTGACCAATTAACAGTAGAAGCAGGAATTTCAATTTGAGATTCCTGCTTTTATTTTATCTTTATCATCCTATTTTTTTATGAAAAGTATCCATTTAAGTACTCAATCTCCATCTATCAAAGGAGAAATCACACTCCCAGGTTCTAAAAGTATTGCTAATCGAGCCTTAATCATTCGTGCATTATGTGAGGATGATTTTGAGATAGAAAATTTATCTTCTGCTAAAGATACGCAAACACTTATTCAGTTATTATCAACAGAAAGTGATGTATTGGATGCAGGTCCAGCTGGAACGACTTTTCGTTTCATGACAGCTTATCTTGCATTACAAGAAGGAACAACAATTCTGACTGGTTCTGAGCGAATGAAGCAACGTCCTATTGGTGTTTTAGTGGAAGCATTGAAGGAATTGGGAGCAGATATTGAATATATGGAAAAGGAAGGCTATCCACCTTTAAAAATCCATTCGCCAAAAGGATTAGGAATAACTAATGAAATCACGATGGCTGCGGATATTAGTAGCCAATATATTTCTGCTTTATTGATGATTGCTCCAACATTACCAAATGGTTTGACAATTCATTTTAAGGGTGAACCTGTTTCATTGCCTTATATCAGAATGACTTTGAGGATGATGGAATATTTTGGAGCGACTTATGAAGAAAAAGGTAATTCTATTAGTGTTTCGCCTAGTGTTTATATAGGAAAGCCATTTAAGGTGGAAGCAGATTGGTCTGCGGCATCTTATTATTTTTCTTTGGCGGCATTGGCAGATGAAGCAGATATTCAAGTGAATGGATTATTTGAAAAAAGCCTGCAAGGAGATGTTGTGATTGCTCAAATTTCTACATCTTTTGGAATGGATACTTTTTATAATGAGAATGGAATCCGTATCGTAAAAGCCAAACGAAAAGTAGTTTCTTGTTTGAGTTATGATTTTACAGAATGTCCAGATATTGCTCAAACTGTGGCAGTCATCTGTGGTGGATTAGGAACGGCAGCTAGATTCACTGGTTTGAAAACATTGAGAATAAAAGAAACAGATAGAATAGAAGCATTGAGAATAGAACTGGCTAAAGTAGGCGTGAAAATCACGCCTTTAGATCTAGGAAATGATCAAGGAATGGACATTATAGGAAAAGCCAAAATAGCTCATCCTACCTTTGCTACCTATGAAGATCATCGCATGGCAATGGCTTTTGCTCCTTTGGCATTATTAGGAAAAATCACTATTGAAGAACCAGATGTAGTGAAAAAATCTTATCCTGAATTTTGGGATGATTTGAATACGTTAGGGATTAAATCAATTTAATAAATCATCACTTTTCTTAAGTGTTCCTCATGTGTCTTATGTAGTTCAAAAAACACGCAATTAAAGACACATGAGGAACACTTAAGATTTCTTTGTAAAAAGATACTTATATTTTGATGAATTTCAAGGTATTCCCCTTATCCGTTGTAATGAAATAAACACCATTCACTAAATCAGATATATTCATTGATAGGATACTTTCTTGCTCTTTGCGTAAGCTTTTCATCAACTGTCCTTTTGAATTATAAATGCTAATGATTTCATTTAATTCAAAGCCTTCTAAATTAATAATATCAGAACTAGCAGTAGGATATAACTTAATAGAAGACGCTTCTTTTTGGTTGATATTAATCACATTAGAATAAGAAAAACTACCATCTACGTCTACTATTTTTAATCTATAATAATTCATATCCAAAGGATAAATATCATTAAAATAATAGCGGCTTCCTGTTTCATTCGTACTATTTTCTCTTCCTATATATTCAAAGTCACGTCCATTCATAGAACGTTCTATTTCAAAATGTGAGAAGTTCGTTTCATTCGCTGTTTCCCAATTCAACAGCACTTCTTTATCCTTCAATTCCCCATCAAAAGACAAGAGTTCTACTGGCAAAGTAATCGCTCTTGAAAAAACATACTCATCTATACAAAATTGCCCTGTTTCATGTCCAAATTCAAGATTGATCTGAGCAGTAACACTGACTGGTGCAGTGAAGCTAAAAGAATACATCGCCCAATCTGTAGTCAGCGAATACGTTTCACCTCCATAGTAACTAAAATCAGCATTATTAATCACAGCAACAGACATTTGCTTATTCGCGATATTCGCCTTAGCCCAAAATTCAATCGTATAATCTTCGCCAGCTAAAATGTCTGGATTATCTGGAGAAAATTGTATTTCCCAAGCATTTCCTCCAACTGCAGTTACATCCACACACATGGATTTATTTTCAGCATATACATCAGTTGTACTAATCGTGAAATTAGCAACTCCTGCGAATATATCTGCTCCCCAATGTGCAAAATCATCTTCAAAACCAGGATTGAGTGCCAAGTTTGACGTTACGCTTACTACTAGGCTTTTTGTTACAGTTCCGCAGCCATTTGTCATCGTTACTCCTACGTTTCCACTTGTATTTCCTATGTTTACTGTGATTTCATTTGTACCAGCACCAGAAGTTATTGTAGATCCAGAAGGAACAGACCAAACATAAGTTGTAGCAGCTATATTAGGAATGGAATATGTGGCAGAAGAATTTGGCATGACTGTAATATCGCCAGCGATTTCAAAACCATCTGTTATTTGGTAAACCCTTACATAATCTACTTCCATAGAACTCTCTGTAAAATTAGGGCTGATGTTAGGAAGAATCGCAATATTCAAAAGGATATATTGATTGGCATCAAATGGCCAAGTATTAGCATCTTGAACAGTAGGTTCATAAGTATAATGATTTACACCATCTACGCTGAAAACCATTTTGTCCTCTGTCCATTCTAGTGCATAGATATGGTATTCAGTAGATACATCAGGTACTACCTGTCCTCCATAATTAACAGTAGCTCCAGAGCTAGATGGCGTATGCATAGCACTCTGAATATAATCCTGATTGCTTCCCCAATGTTCCATGATATCTATTTCGCCACAAGCTGGCCATGAGGCAGCACCATAGCCAAGGGTTTCCCAATAAGCACCATCTTCATAAATGTTTTGACCCAACATCCACATAGCAGGCCAAGTACCTACACCTGAAGGTAATTTTGCTCTGATTTCCACACGTCCATAAGTAAAGGCGAATTTGGAATTCAATCTAGCAGAAGTATGTTGTTTAGTATATCCTTGGTCGGTAAAAGTTTCTTCTTTTGCTACAATTCGCATTATACCATTTTGTACATAGGAGTTGTCAGTCCTGTCTGTGTAATGTTGCATCTCTCCATTGTACCAATTTCCACCAGCAGGGATTTGAGTTTGGTGAAACCATTTCGTATTATCCAATGTCGTTCCTGTGAATTCATCTTCCCAAACGAGGTTGTAACATTGTGAAAAT
>JBNMOV010000052.1:0-16960 GCA_051275765.1 Maribacter sp.
GAAATTCGCCATCATTGAGTTCGAATCTTCTTTCTATGACTATTTTGTTACCTTCTGTAGCTTTGCTTGATAAGCTATATGAACCAAATTTAGTATCTATTTTCGTTTCCTTTACATTTTTCTCTACTTCAAAACCAGTAGGCGTTTCAAATTCATAAGTACCTGTATGTGTGTAAGTATTACTGATATTGAACTTGTATTTCCGCTCTTCTGGCTTTTCTATATCTGAATAAACTCTATTAGTTACGATGGGTTTGAAAAACATTCTTTTACCAACGGTAGATGCAAATTTATCCATTTGAATACTGCTTTCTAATTCTCCTAAATGTCCATCTTTATCTTTAGATAGATGATATTCAACAATATTGAAATTAGAAATATCATAATAGTCTTTCATCCAATTCTTTTGTTCTTTCTCTGATTTATTCATTTGATAGGATAAATTAGATCTCATATATTCTAATCCATCAAAATACTGTACGATCTTACCTTTGGATGCTCCACTAGATTCTAGACTAATCTTAACTTTAGTATCGACTACATTCTCTTTTTTAGAATACTTTGGTGTCCTTTTGAGCTCTCCTCCTTCTTCATTGATTATAAGAACATTCCTGTCGCTAGTAAAATAGCCCATGAATCCAAAAGGATTAGTCTGAGAGGTACATTCCAGCCAAATCGTATCTTTTTCTTGCGGTACACATAAGAAAAGGTGATTGAATTGATTAGAAGGAAAATCAGGATCGACTTCACTGGCATTCTTACCAGCATTAACTAATACCAAATTTGATTTGATACCAATAGCATCTAGCATAGAATGTGTATAATAAGATAATGCTTTGCAATCCCCGTATTTTTTTTCATGAATAAAACCTGGCTCAAATGGTTTATATCCTCCTATACCCAACTGAATACTTACATATCTTGAATTATCTTGTAGGTATTGATAAATGGTTTGAATTTTTTCTATATCAGACATATCTCCTTTTACTAAGGCTCTGATCTCGTCTTTAGCAGCATCAGGTAATGATTCCGTATCGTTGAGAATCGTTTTGTACCATTGTCCAAAGTCATTCCAGCTTTTTGTCGAACCAGCATAACCATCCAATTCAAAATCTACAGGAGCTAATTTTAAATAAGGTATTCTTTCCTTAAAATTAGAACCGTATGCTTCTCGTTTTATAGCAGGAAAATCTTTTATAGACCATTGCAATATATCTTCGTCGTCATTTTGTTCCTGTTTATCAATTTTAAGATTTTTCTCTTTATATTTAAATTTATAGCCTTTTTTACTTCGAATAGAAATAGAAGCTTTTTCAATACTGACGTGGTGTCCATAGACAGGAACCCATGACGGAACAGAAAGAAGTCCTTTGAATTTGGTTTCATATTTCAACTCGTAAGTAAATGGATATTCCAAACCAGAAAAATCCAGTACTTTAGCTCTTGAATCATCTATCTGAAAACCTTCACTAGTACTGATATCTAAGAACGCCTTAGATTTTGCTTTGCCTGCTGGAATTCCGTATTTATCATAAAATTTAACACTGATATTAGTGATTTTATGGAATTCGTCATAAGGCAAATAGATGTAAGTTTGATTTTCAGCCTTTTCGTCGAAGAAAGTGACTACTTCTGTTTTAATTTCTTTGGCTTCTTTAGGAGAGGTAATCACCCAGTCCGTAGTCGAGTTTCGAATAATAATATGTGCGTCCTTTTTCAATTCCTCAGGAATTGAAGCAACGTCATATTGTGCTAATAATAATTGGGGTGCTATTAGTAATAAAATAGCACAGGTAGAATATAATAATGATTTAGTCATAATTAAAGTGTTATATTTTTTAAGAAAAAGGACAAGTCAGTTGCATATATTATTATCCTATTCCTTTTTGAGTACAATCATATTCTCCATTTGCTCATAAGTCTTTGCAAAGAATTCATGCAAAATTGAATATTCTTCTACACTAAAATATATTTTTTTCAGATTGAAGGTAATATTGATAGATAATTTATTGGATTTTTCTTCTACTATATAAATAAAAGAACCTCCATCATCTGGCAAAACAATTTTTGTTGATTTCGGACTTTCTTCAATGACATATCCTTCAGGAATAGTTAAATTGTATAATAGTTTATACTTTATTCGATAAGGAATATCTACAGGATTTATTCTTTCTTTTTCTTTTAGAGGGTTTCCATTAAAAATCTGAAATAAGCTAGGTTCAATATAAATAAGATCATCCGTATCTATTTCTTTTGAAATCTCTCCTTTTATAATAATAGGATCTCCTGATTTATATTCTTTAAAATCACATTTACTCCATTTCCAATCACTGGCTATTGCATCTTTAAACTCTTTTTGTAGATTTTCTAGTTCTTCATCATCTTCTGCAAAGTAGTAATTATATGCACCATATTTATTCAATTTAGACATCAATGTACCCTTGATTTTATCATCTTCTATACTAAGATTGGCTACATATATTTTTTCATACTTGGCATTTTCTTGTAAAGGAATCCATCCTTTTCTTGCTAAATCTATGATATAACCATTACCATTCAATAGTGAATAAGGTAGCATTCCAAAGGGTAATTCTTCTCTACTGGCATCTAGTACAATATATTTTCCATCTATTTCCACTACACAGAGTAGGTAATTGAGGCGACCTTCTGTAGGAGCTACAGGATTCGGTTTTCCATTTCTTCTAGTACTAGCTAATAAGGGGAATGCCTTCAGTTTAGCCTCTCTTAATGCAGCTATTAATAGCATATTGATATCAGGAACTTCTCCTTTCTTATCTTTTATAGTTTCTTCTGGAGATTTTTCAGGAAACATGGAATAAATTTCATTCCATGTTATTTTCTTTTGGATGGCCTCGTAGATGGCTTTTGTGTTTTTTAGATCAGTATTGGGAGCTATGCTTACATCTAATTTTGCTAAGATTCCAGGTTTACTTTTTTCCAAATAAGCTCCAAAATATTTGGATTTCAGCAAAAAAGTAGCGTATTCTTCATAGCTGTTAAAACTGAAACTTTGATTTTTAAACACATTAGAATTTATTTTTGTCAAATTAAATTCTACATGACTAGAATAAAAATCAGGTGAGGGAGAAAAACTTTCATTTCTATTTAATGATGGAATATTTATTCCTGTAAATCCATATATTGTGGCAGCAAAACTTCTTCCACCAAGATATTGATTAATTTCTTCATGTGGATGTATCTTAATGGTATAATTACTGACTAATCGTTGGGAAAAAATAAAATCATTTGGATAAACAGTCTGATAGGTTGATGAAAGTACAGGATAATCATCTTGGAAAGACCAATCACTGATGAATAAATCATCCTTGTGATTGATTTCTATTAAAACCTCCAAAACACTCCCTGTAGATACATTAGGCATGGGGATTCTATAATCATAAATTCTTTTCTTTCCCACCACCTTTTCTTTAAATAGATCCTTTTTTTCAAAGGCTGTTTCTTTCCATGTATTTCCTTCTTTATTATAAGTAACGGCTTTGATTTTTGTTACTATTCCAGATGTTCTGAATTTAATATTGGCAGCATCTAGCCCATCTTTATTGAGGATTTTTATAATTCTATGAGAAACTATGGATGTATTAGCTCCGTTTTCTGAAAAATTGAAAAAAGAATGTCCATCCTTTTTCAAAATGACGGCTCCACTTCCAGGAGCAAACTCACATTCTGAATAGTTTTTGTATTCGTCTGTAATATTACCAAGCTTGATTTTTTTGAATTGAGCGTATCCCTGTATAGATATAAATAAGAAGACATACACTAGTAGTGTACTCGAAAATTGTTTAATGAAACTCATTGTTAATTGTTTTAATTCAATGACAAATTATGCAAAAAAAATAACTTATTCAAATTATTTAGAACGGTTACTTTTACCTTGTTTAAAAGAGACTTTTATATTTTTTTAAGCACGATAATATTTTTTCATCCCTTAACTTATGAATAATAAGCAAAATTAAGAGCAGCTATTGAATGAATATAGGCTGTATCCAATAAGTCGGTATAAATTAAATTTCATAACGGCTTTATTATTTCTTACTTTTGTGATGTTTTAAGATTAGTCATTAGTGACTAATCTATTTTAGTGCAAAGTCTAATATAAATAATAATAAATGGAAGCATATATCTATGATGCCCTAAGAACTGTAAGAGGAAAAGGGAATAGAAAAGGATCGCTCATTGGAGTTACTCCAACTGAATTGGCAGCTCAAGTAATGATTTCATTGAGAGAGAAGCATGATTTGAATACAGCATTAGTTGAAGACGTAATACTAGGTTGTGTAGGTCAAGTGATGGATCAAGGAGCAAATATCGCCAAGACAGCAGCACAGCATTCTCAATATGGAGATCATTTATGTGGAGTGAGTTTGAATCGCTTCTGTGGCTCTGGATTAGAGTCTATCAATCAAGCTGCAGCCTATGTGAAATCTGGCTTTAGAGATTTATTATTAGCAGGAGGAGTAGAAAGTATGTCTCGGGTAAAAATGGGTTCAGATGGAGGTGGAATGTTTATGGATCCTGCTGTAGCAATTCCTGGTCACATCGTTCCTCAAGGTATTTCTGCTGATTTAATAGCGACAAAATATGGCTATTCTAGAAATGACGTAGATGCATTCGCATTAGAATCTCAAATAAGAGCAGCAAAAGCAGAAGCAGAAGGACGTTTTACTTCAAGAATCGCCATCAGAGACATTAATGGAATTCCTGTTTTATCAACAGATGAAAATATCCGCCCATCTACTACATTGGAAGGATTAGGGAAATTGAATTCTGCGTTTGCTATGATGGGCGAAATGGCAGGATTTGATGCTGTAGCAATCGATCGTTATCCAGAAGTAGAAGAATTAAATCATGTACATCATGCGGGTAATTCATCTGCGATTGTAGATGGTGCGGCCATTACTTTGATTGGTAATAAAGAAATAGGAAAAAGCCTTGGGATGAAGCCAAGATTTAGAATAAGAGCTGCTGCCATTCATGGAACTGATCCAACTATTATGTTGGTAGGTCCAGCTCCGGCTTCTAAAAAAGCATTGAAACAAGCAGGAATGAATGTAGGTGATATTGATTTATTTGAAGTGAATGAAGCATTTGCTGCCGTTCCTATGTTATTTATGGATGAAATGGGTGTAGATCATTCTTTGGTCAATGTAAATGGTGGAGCCATAGCCATGGGACATCCACTAGGAGCAACAGGTTGTATGTTGACTGGTACATTGATGGATGAATTAGAAAGAAGAGATTTGAATATAGGGCTGATTACGCTTTGTATTGGTGGAGGAATGGGAATTGCGACGATTATTGAAAGAGTCTAACCAAATTATTAAACAAGAAGAATATCAATCATGTCTTTATATAAAACCGATTTTTTAGAATATAGTGTTGATGCAGATGGCATAGCCACGATAAGCATTAACCAAGTCAACGAATCAACTAATTTATTCAGTTTCGATTTCGTGACAGAATATATAGAAATTGCCAATAAAGCTATCGCAGATGCTAATGTAAAAGGAGTTATATTAACTTCTGGACGTAGCATATTTATGGCAGGTGCAGATTTGAAAGCATTATCTCAAACGATAGATGACGCAGAAGGTTTTTTCAATGATATCATGGGAATGCACAAGGCATTTCGTGAAATGGAAAAAGCAGGAAAACCTTTCGTAGCAGCTATTAATGGAACTGCTTTAGGTGGTGGAATGGAACTCTGTTTGAATTGTCACCATAGAATTTCACTAAATACGCTTAAAATCAAACTAGGCTTTCCAGAAGCTAAAGTTGGATTATTGCCAGGTGGTGGTGGAACTTGTAAAGTACCTTATTTAATGGGTATCCAACAAGGATTGATACACCTTTTACAAGGAAAGGAAGTTCGTCCACAAGGAGCATTAAAAATAGGATTAATCAATGATCTGGCAGATACACCAGAAGAATTGATGGCTAAGGCGAAGCAATGGATTTTGGATAATCCAGTGGCTGTCCAACCTTGGGATAATAAAAAACATAGAATTCCAGGCGGAGCAGTTTGGTCGCCAATGGGCGTTCAAACTTTGATGGCTGCTTCAGGAAATATCAGCAAAATGACGCATGGAAATTATCCTGCACAGCGATATATTCTAAGTATCGTTCATGATGGTTTGCAAATTCCGATTGATAGAGCATTAGAAATAGAAGCTCGTTATTTTACGAAAATCTGCATGGCACCAGAAGCCAAGAACATGATTCGCACAGGTTTTATGGGAATGCAAGCTGCCAAAAAAGGCAAAGCACGTCCAAAGAATGAACCTAGATATGAAGTAAAGAAATTAGGTATTTTAGGAGCCGGAATGATGGGAGCAGGAATTGCTTATGTTTCTGCAAAAGCAGGAATGGAAGTAGTTTTGAAAGATGTCAATATAGAAGGTGCAGAAAAAGGGAAATCCTATTCTACCGCATTATTGGATAAGGCAATTTCTAGGAATCGATCTACAGCAGAAAAGAAAACGGCTTTATTATCCAGAATTCATCCTACAGCAGATCCTGCTGATATAGAAGGTTGTGATTTAGTAATCGAAGCAGTTTTTGAAGATCCTGCATTGAAAGATAAGGTAACGAAACAGACAGAAGCAGTATTAGCAAAAGATAAAATTTACGCTTCTAATACATCGACTATTCCGATTACATTATTAGCTAAATCATCAGCTCGACCAGAGAATTTTATAGGAATTCACTTCTTTTCTCCTGTGGATAAAATGCCATTGGTAGAAATCATCATTGGCGAAAAAACATCAGAGAAGGCGATAGCTGCTGCAGTGGATTATACGGTTGCAATTGGTAAGATTCCTATCGTAGTTAATGATCAAAGAGGCTTTTTTACTTCCCGTTGTTTTGGGACATATGTGGCTGAGGGAATGTTTTTATTAGAAGAAGGTGTACCTGCTGCGATGATTGAAAATATTGCTAAAAAGAAAGGAATGCCAGTAGGTCCTTTGGCAGTTCATGATGAAGTTAGTTTGACATTAAGCCTTCATGTATTTGAAAGTGATCCAACTGTAAATAAAACACCTGGTCAAGAACGATCCTATAGATTGATAAAGGATTTAGTGGAGAATGATGAGCGTAAAGGCAAGAAATATGGAGCAGGTTTCTACGATTATCCAAAAGGAGGAAAGAAGAAACTTTGGAAGGGTTTGAGTGCAAAATATAATTCAGATGCTAAGACAATGGATGAAACATTGATCGCTAAACGCATCCTACATCGTCAAGCTTTGGAAAGTTTCAACTGCTTGGATGAAGGTGTACTTCGTTCTGTAATAGATGGCGATATTGGCTCTGTTTTAGGTTGGGGATTCCCGATTTATACAGGAGGTGCTATTTCGTATATCGACTATGTAGGTATTCAGGATTTCGTAGCAGATTGTGATGATTACAAAGATAAATTTGGAGAAAGATGGACTGTTCCAGATAGTTTGAGAGCATTAGCAGAAGCAAATAAATCTGTTCATGATTATGGTAAGCCAACTGTCGCTGAAATTAAAAAGATGAATGAACCTGCACTCGTAGCTTACGCCAATAAAATGGGTATCAAAGCATCTGTAAATGATTTAAAATCAGATACACTGAATAAGGTTTTAGAAAAATTAGGATACTAATTTAGGGGAGAGGAAAGAGGGGAGAGCAAAAAATACAGCAAGCTATGTTAATAGGAATCATTTTTTTGCTCGCTCCTTTCCCCTCGCCCCTTTTTTATCTTAAAATCTCAGCATTTCAATATCTAATCATCTATGCTTGAAGGAATAAAAATAATAGACTTTACTCGATTATTGCCAGGACCGGTGGCCACTCATTTATTGGCTCAGATGGGAGCAGAAGTCGTGAAGATAGAAAGTCCAAAAAGGATGGATTATGTCCGTATGGGATTGAAGATGATAGATGGGGCGAGTGCTTTATTTTATCAATTGAATCATAATAAGATCATGAAAATGGTCGATTACAATTCAGATGAGGGCAAGGCAGAAGTATTAGAAATGGTCGCTAATGCAGATGCTTTGATCGAGCAATTTCGCCCAGGAGCGATGAACGCTTGGGGACTAGGTTATGAAGACATTAAAAAAATAAATCCTAATATCGTTTATGTTTCCTTGACAGGTTATGGACAGAATAATGATTATTCGAATGAAGCAGGACATGATTTCAATTATCTTGCCTATTCTGGCATCATGAGTTTGTTGAAAGATGAAAATGGAAAACCTACTGTTCCTGATACGCAATTTGCAGATATAGGCGGTGCATATATGACTGTGATGGCGGTGCAAGCGGCATTATTAAAAAAAGAACGAACAGGAAAAGGTAGTCATGTTGACGTATCATTGAGTGATGCGATGATGCCGATGTTGGCCGTGCCACATAGTTTCCATGTGAGTGATTTCGATTATAGAACGTTTAATATTATTAATGGGAAAACGGTTGTAAATTATGCTGCTTACCAATGTTCAGATGAAAAATGGCTTTCTGTGGCAGCGATGGAAATGAAATTTTGGAATAATATCTGCGATATATTGGAACAGCCAAATTGGAAAAAAGGCAATCAATTAGAACTCATGAACAATGCTTTTCCAAAAGAGGAAGTAGAAGCTGTTTTCTTGTCTAAAACGAGAGATGAATGGATTGAAATCTTCAAAGGACATGATGTTTGTATTGCTCCTATTTTAGAATTAGAGGAATTGGAAGGGCATGATTTTCATCAGAAAAAAAATACATTTATAGAAATAGAAACGCCTAATGGCGAAAAATTGACAACAGTGAATTTACCTTTTAAGGAAATAAATTAGTGGAGAATACAGAAACAATCAAGCTTGAATATTTAATGACTTCTGAAGAAATGCAGGAAGGTATTTCGGTATTTAATCCGAATCGAAATAAAATTATTCAATCTATTCATATTGCCTTTTTTGTATTATCTTTTTTAGGATTTTCTGCACTATTATTAGAGGGTTTTTTATTTTTGAAAATATCACTTGTTTCAATAGCTGCGTTATTATTAGGTTTGAATATCTATTCTATTTTTCGTCATTATAAAATGAGAAAACAAATTGAAAAATCATCAGAAGAAAAGGTTTATCCTAAAGAAATAAAACATGAATTAGAAATAAGTCAAGATGAATTATTCCTAAAAACGACAGGTAAAGAAATAGAAGAACAGTATTTTAAGATTGAACAAATATTAAGAGTTACAGAACTAGGGAAATATATATTCTTAGTTATCGGCAGAGGAGATGAAGAACCTCTTTTGTTTTTGATTATCCCTCAAAAAGAATTTTCCTCAGAAAAAGAAATGACTACTTTTTTAGAATATGCAAAGGGAGGAGTTGAACAAAGAAAAAATAATAAATAGACCAAACATTCTCTATAAATACAATTTGATCTGCTTCACTTTACTTATGAGTTAGTCCACTAGGGTGACGTTTTATTAAAATATTAATTGAGAATTATCTCATTATTATTCATCTTTATTAGATGAATAATAATAGGTTATGTGAAATATTTGATGAATTAACAACGAGTGAACTGAAGGAATTATCAAAATATCTTCAGTTCTCCGGTTTTTAATCGTCGTGATATTGTAGTGGCATTGTCTGATTTTATGCGAAAACGGAAGGATAAAGATTGGACGAATGAATTGCTTTTTCAACATCTTTATCCTAAGGAGAAATTCGATATGCAAAAACTGCATTATGCTCATTCTTTTCTGCTTCAACGCATAGAATCTTATCTGGTTTGGAAAGCATCTTCAGATAATCAGTTGGATTATTATTTATATCTACTGAAGATCTATAAGAAAAGGAATTTGAATAAAGCTTTTAATCGAACTTTGGATAAATTAAGGTCAGCATTCAAATCAAGTCCACTGAGAGATGAGTCTTATCATGCTTATTTATTCGAAATAGAAAAGGAGTGTTTTATTCATCAAATAGGAAAAGGACGAACAGGAGAATTTAATTTACAAGAATTATCTGATACGCATGATATTATTTTTATAGCAAAAAAATTAAAAAATGCTTGTAGGATATTATCGCATCAAACGATGATGAAAAGAGAATACGATAAAGGCTTATTGGATGCTATTTTGAAAAATGTAGCGTCTAATGAAAAGTACCTAAATTATCCTACGATTGGAATTTATTATTATGGTTTTAAGGTATTATTTGATTTGGAAGATGAGTCATCATTTACTGAATTAAAACAGTTATTGGTAAATCATACTGAGGTATTTTATCTAAGAGGAAAAGGAATATTTATATCCTTACAGCTAATTATTGCATTAGAAAACTGAATGCTGGAAATAAATTATTTAAAAGAGAAGCATTTGAAATTTATACTTCGGGGAGGTTAGGAGGGGTTCTCAGTAAAAAAGTAATCAATCCAATAGATTTTTATCAAAGAACCATTTTAATCTGGCTAAATTATATGTGGAGAAAAAGGATTATGAAAAGGCGATGCCCTTACTCGTACAAACCAAATACGATGATTTACTATATAATTTAGGAGCTAAAACCATGTTGGCTAAAATGTATTATGAATTATCAGAATGGAATGCATTGGATAATTTATTGGAAAGTTTCAAAATGTATATTACGATAAAAAAAGATATTGGCTATCATAAAGAAAACTATATGAATATTATTTCTTTCTTTAAAAAGATAACTAAAATAAATCCTTATGAAAAAGAAGAATTAAAGGAATTGGAAAATCAGATTATCCATACAAAAGTACTTACCGAACGAGAATGGTTAGTGAAAAGAGTAAAGATAATGATGAAATAATCACTCTGCTTCTGGTGCCAATTTTACCACTAAACCATCCAACTCATCAGTGATCTGCAATTGACAACCCAAACGACTCGTATCATCATCTACAAAAAACGCCTGATCTAGCATATTCTCCTCATCTTCAGTCATCTCTGGCAATTCATTGTCCGACTGCACATAACAATGACAAGTCGAACACAAAGCCATTCCTCCACAAGTCCCTTTTACTGGTAAGTCATATGATTTACAAACTTCCATTAAATTCATACTCATATCTGTAGGAGCGTCCAAAATATGCTCCTTATCTTTTCGATCAATAACAGTTATGGTAATCATATTTTCCTCTGCCATAGTTTACCTTTTATTATTTACTTTTTATGTTTTGTTTGACAAGTCGCAAAATATTGCGTCTTGTCATTTTTTTATTTGTAAAAAATGTACGAATAATTACTATACACTTTTAGAAGGCATTCACACCATTCACCGTCGTATATTTAAAACTCAATTTCTTATCCGGATACACTCTTTTAAATGCAGATTGTACCATCAAAGTTGCTTCATGAAAACCACAAAGAATCAATTTTAATTTACCAGGATAAGAGTTGATATCGCCAATCGCATAGATACCATCTACATTTGTAGAATAATCAAAAGTATTGACTTCTATCGCATTTTTAGAAATGTTCAAACCCCATTCAGCGATAGGCCCTAGTTTTGGTGCCAAGCCAAACAACGGAATGAAATGATCCGTTTTTTGACTAGCTTCTCCTAGTTTTTTATGCTTGATGAAGACTTCTTCTAAATGACCATTCCCACCTAATCCAACTACTTGAGCTTCAGTAACCAATTTTATCTTCTTCGATTCAGCCAATTCCATGACTTTTTCCACAGAATCCAACGCACCTCTGAAACTCGTCCTGCGATGAACCAAAGTCACTTCTTTAGCCACATCAGCCAAGAAAACCGTCCAATCTAAAGCAGAATCTCCACCTCCAGCGATAACAACAGATTTATCTCGATAGAATTCAGGATCACGAATGATATATTCCACCCCTTTATCCTCAAAATCAGAGATATTACTAATAGGCGGTTTCCTTGGTTCGAAACAACCTAAACCTCCAGCTATCGCAATAACAGTAGCAACATGAACCGTTCCCTTGCTTGTCGTCAAACGGAATCTTCCATCTTCCATTTTTTCGATATGCTCAGCACGTTCGCCTAATGTAAAACCTGGCTTAAATGGCTCGATCTGTTTCATCAGATTATCCACCAATTCCCCTGCTAAAATAGTTGGAAATCCTGGAATATCGTAGATAGGTTTCTTAGGATAAATTTCTGTCAATTGTCCACCTGGTTGAGGAAGAGAGTCAATTAAATGACATCTTAATTTCAATAATCCTGCCTCGAAAACAGTGAATAAGCCACAAGGTCCTGCTCCAATTATTAGTATATCTGTTTCAATCATTATCTGTGATTCTGAATTTGGCTGCAAAGTTACGCTTTTATCAAATAATTTTACACTAGTTACTTAACAATGTCTGTATAAGATAGGTTTTAAGGAATACAAATTAAGTAACGATTCAAAATAATGATAAGAAAATGACGTAAGTTTTTTTATGCTAGACGAGGTAGAAAAACGGAGCTATGCCTTAGTGTTTTGAGTGTTTTTGTAACGAAGTATAGTAAAAAAAAAGACAAGTCATTACTTATTTTGAATCATTACTTGTTTGTCCATCATTACGAAGAATCGTACCTTTGTCACATGGCAAAAAAGCAAAACCAGAAAAAAGACATTATCTCCTATTATGATCAGACAGAATTTGATTACAAAGTAGCTTGGTATGGTAAGGATAATCCTGCCTTGCATTTTGGTTTCTATGATAAGGAAGAAGCAGATTCTCATTACGATGCACTTTCTCATACGAATAAAATTCTTGCTGCCAATGCCTTGGTAAAGGATGGCGATAAGGTTTTGGATGCAGGATGTGGATTAGGCGGAAGTACGATTTGGTTGGCTCGCCATTTTGATGTGGAAGCCGTGGGAATTTCATTGCCAGCAAGGCAAATCGTCTCTTGTAAGGAACGTGCAGCTAGTATGGAACTCAAAGGTAAAACAGATTTCGTACAAGCAGATTATACGAATACGCCTTTTGAAGATGAGTCATTTGATGTAGTTTGGGCTTGCGAAAGTCTTTGCCATGCTAAAAATAAAGTGGATTTCTATAAAGAGGCATATCGCATATTGAAACCAGGAGGTAGAATCGTAGTAGCGGAATATCTGAGAACAGAAAGACCTTTAGGAGAGAAGGATGAGATTTTATTAAAAAATAAATGGCTAAATAATTGGGCGATAGATGATATTGATACAGAAAAAGAACATCATGGTCATCTAAAATCCTGTGGTTTTCAAGAAATTAATATTCAGAATTTCAATGATAAAGTAGGGACATCCTTGCGGAATTTACATGAAAAATGTACTCGTTCTTATCCAATAGAAAGAGTGTTGAAGTTTTTTGGTATTCGTTCTGCTGTGCAGCATGGAAATCTAGTGGGTTCTATTCATCAGTATACTGCCTTTAAAAAAGGAATTTGGTGGTATAGTGTGATTTCTGCTAAGAAGTAATTGACAACATTTTACAACAGATACTTGCGACAAGACGAAAATCAGATATGAATAATACCTTACTACTGAATGATTTCTTCACGATAAGAGAATTCATTACAAAGGAAGAAGATCAAAAAAAATTATAGTAGATATAGATAAGAACATCATATATTCATAAGTCATTTTCCTACAGATGCCATAGTTCCAGAAATATGTCTAATGCAAATGTTAATAGATATACGATCTAAAACAGAAGGAGAAACGTACTATTTGTCAACATCTAATCAGATCATATTTATATCCTTAGTCAGACCTACAGAAACACTATCTTTTCATATTGCTGTACAAAATAGAACAGATGAATTCATTAAATGGAGTGCTAAGTATTATAAAGATGATACTATCTACTTTAAAATGAAAGGGATATATAAAAAACAATTATAAGCGAAACTCCTCAAGATAAAGCCTTCTAAAAGACAAAATCTAAAACATATTGGACAAATAATTGACAATTCTCAAAATAAGGAGGATTGACAGCTTTCTTATTTCTTATCTTGACAACATATTATCAAGAGCTTGTTTAAAATTGACATTTTTAGCCCAAAGTGTTAAATTAAAACAAGATCTAAAATCAATCAAACCAATTATGAATATAAGATTACTATTTACACTAATGTTTTTTTTATGTTCGTATATACTACAAGCACAAGTAGTTATTAACGAATACTCCGCTTCTAATCTCAATCAATTCATTGATAATAATGAGAAATATGAAGATTGGGTAGAATTATATAATACATCTTCCAGCGAAACCAATATAGGCGGCTGGTTCTTATCTGACAAGGAAGACAATCCATTGAAATGGGAAATTCCAACAGGTACGACAATTCCAGCCAATGGATATTTGGTTTTCTGGTGTTCTAGTAGAGATGGCGAAGTATTAGGTGAATTACACACCAGTTTTAAAATAACGCAAACGAAAGACAATGAATATCTAGTATTAAGTACACCAAGTGGTACTATAGCAAGTAGCACACCTGTAGAACTCACACTGCTAGGTAATTCAAGATGTTTGGATGTAGATGGTGGTACAGATTGGATGGTTACAGAAAGTCCAACATTTGGAACTACAAATGATAATGCTACTCAGTATCTAGGATATACAGCAGCACCAACAATAGATTTAGCAGCTGGTTTTTATAGTGGTGCACAAACTGTGACTATTGAAAACAATGAGCCTAATTCTGTTTTACATTATACGCTGGATGGAACATTGCCAACAACGAGTTCTCCAGTATACGCTGGAGCCATAACTGTTAATGAAACTCAAGTAGTAAAGGCAAGATCATATAGTATGGATGTAGATATTCTTCCAGGAAAAATTGATTTCAATACTTATTTTATCAACGAAACATTCACTTTGCCAGTATTTTCTGTAGCTGCAGACGGCGTACAAGATTTAGCGAATGGACAAGGAGAACTAAGACCAATTGGCTCTATTGAATATTTCGTCGATGAAGAAAGAGAAGCAATAGGATATGGAGACCTTAATCGCCATGGACAAGACTCTTGGATACTTCCTCACAGAAGCCTCGATTGGGTAACTAGAGATGAAATGGGATATACTGCTACAGTAAAAGCAAAGTTGTTTAATTATTCAGAGAGAGATGATCATCAAAGAATCATGCTAAGAGCTTCTGGAGATGATAATTATCCAGCTAATGATGATGCAGACCATGTAGGTTCTTGTCATGTAAGGGATGAGTACGTACATACCTTATCCCAAAATGGAGATATGAAACTGGATGTAAGAGCTGTAGAGCGAGTGGTTGTTTTTTTAGATGGTCAATACTGGGGTGTATACGGAATGAGAGAAAGACCAGTGGATCATGATTACACAAAATACTATTACGACCAAGGAAAATACGATTTACATTATTTAACTACATGGGGTGATACTGAGGCAGAATATGGAGGAGATGAAGCATTCGCAGAATGGGGAGAATTGAGAGATTTTGCATTGAATAATGATTTAGGAATTGATGCAAATTATCAATATGTAAAAGATAATTTACAACTGACGAGTCTGATAGATTATATGCTTCTAAATCTGAATACCGTTTCTTCTGATTGGCTGAACTATAATACTGGCTGGTGGCAAGGAACAGATCCAGATGGAGATCACAAAAAATGGGGTTATATTATGTGGGATAATGATGCCAGTTTTGATTACTATATCAATTATTCCGGTGTACCAGATATCAGTCCTTATGCAGAACCTTGTGACATTGAAGATATTTCTGATTATATGGATGAATTTTTTAGTAGCTATTGGGGAGGTGGACCAGATGTAGGTAAGCACGAAAAAATATTCTTGAAATTACAGGAAGAAAATGAAGACTTCAGACAGTTATATTATTCTCGTTCTGCTGATTTGATGAACACTGTTTTCTCTTGTGATAATATGTTGAATACCTTGGATAGTATGATTGCTATCATCGCTCCAGAAATGCCAAGACAAATTGCTCGTTGGGGTGGAACAATGGAAGAATGGGAATCGAATGTACAAGAGATGAGAGACTTTATTTCTATTAGGTGTACACAATTGGATGAAGGGTTGATTACTTGTTTCGATTTAGAAGGACCTTATAATTTGACACTTTTGATAGAACCTGCTGGAGTAGGGGAGATAGAATTGAATACATTGACGAATATCGAAAACTTCCCTTGGACAGGTGAATATTTTGGCAATATGGAAAACCTTATCGAAGCGAATTCTAAGAACGATAATTTTGGATTCCTAGAATGGGAAAGCACTTCCGGTAATCTAATCAATGATTTATATGATGACAATACAGCGATTACATTGACACAAGATGATACGTTGATAGCTCATTTTTCTACCTCCGTTTCTACTTATGATTTGGATGATGTGATGTCATTATCTGTTTACCCTACATTGGCAAGAGACTTTATTAATGTCGATTTTAGCTTGACTGAAACTACAGATTTGACATTCGAATTATATTCTATGCTAGGAGAAAGAGTAACATCATTTTATGAAATGAATGATACTTATCCTCAAGGAGATCACGCACACAGATTAGATATCTCTAATTTGAACTTACCTGCTGGAATGTATTTGCTGAATATCAGTAAAGGCAATGCATCGAAAACAGTTAAGATTTCTGTGATAGAGTAAATGTAGAATTTATCTTAAATTAAAACGAACGAAGCCTAATTTTCATATGTAAAAATTAGGCTTCGTCTATTAGAAAATGCTTCTAAACTCTTATGCTTTAATATGCAATTGAATAATACCTTTCGTATATAAATGGACTCCTTCGCAAGATTACTTCGTTACAAATACTCGTCGTAGCTATGGCTACGACTATGTTTTGTGCTTCGTCATCTCACTAAGTACACTGTAAAGTAAATAAGTAACCGTTTTGTCTGCTTAGTTTTCAGCTATGCGTCGTTAAAAACTCCTTAAATAGCTACGGCTATTCGCGTCATTTTTGCCTAGCCTAAC
>JBNMOV010000053.1:0-16855 GCA_051275765.1 Maribacter sp.
TAGTGGACTAACTCTTCACTAACTCAATAAAAAACAAATCTGTTAATATTTTGAAATCGCTTTCTTTCTTCATTTCAATGATCCCTTTTTGTTTTTTAGTTGTTGGCTTGAGCATCATCTTTTTACCTTTTACCTCCACGCCTATAGGCATATTAAAATTCTTGATGTCAGCATCCCACTGATATTTGAGTATGAATTTCCCCTTTTTCTTTTTCAATGAATATAAGAATTTTGGCAATTCTGGGTATAGGAGGTATTGCTGAAAGAATGGCATGAAATCTGTCCCTGTTTCTGCTTCTACTAGATCAAAAAACGCACTAGAATCAATATTCTTAATCTTATTTTTCTGATGAAATTTTTTGATCAACCTGAACCATAATTCATCATTATTAATCGCATGACGCAATGTATTCAAAATCAATGCTCCTTTATAATAATGATCGCTACTGCTCCATTTTGTCCAGTTTACATCTTTGGGGCCTATGATGGGCTCTTGATTTTGGACATACATTTTTTGGTAATCGAGGTATCTCATCGCATCTTCATACCCCATCGTACATTCTACAAAAAGAGCTTCCATATAAGTCGTGAATGATTCATGTAGCCACATTTCTGCATGATCATTACAACTGATGCTATTTCCAAACCATTCATGTCCTGTTTCATGGACGATGATATAATCGAAATTCATATCATTAGGAATCACTCCGCCTAGATAACCTCTCATATATTGATTTCCATAAGCTATCGCTCCCTGGTGTTCCATGCCCAAATAGGGCGTTTCAACCAATGCATAACCATCGTTCCAAAACGGATATTTACCAAAATAATATTCAAAACAGGATAAGGTAGGTTTGACTTGTTTGAAATGCTTTTTCGCTTTTTCCAAATTATAATCCAATACATAATAATCCAAGTCCAGTTTTTCGCCATCACCAGCTGTATATTCTTCTTGAAAATGAGCGTAATGAGCAATATTCAAAGTAACATTATAATTATTGATAGGATAAGTCACCTTCCATTTATACTTTCTATAATCATCTCCTAACTCCTCTGTTCCTACCAACTGTCCATTAGATACACAAGTTAATTCCTTAGGAACAGCTATATTAATATGCATGGAATCTGGTTCGTCTGAAAGGTGATCCTTATTAGGCCACCATAAACTAGCTCCATCACCTTCACATGCTACTGCTATCCAATCTCTACCCTTTTCATCCTTAGAAAAAACAAACCCTCCATCCCAAGGCGGCCTTTGTGCTACGGTTGGCTGACCAGAATAATACATTCTGATCGTTTGCATTTTTCCTTTAGGAATTCGCTTACCCATATTAATAAAAATAGCATTGAACCGGCGGCGGATTTCCAGTTCCTCTCCAGTATCTATTCTTATTACTTGTTCCATTTTCATATTGGCAAATAAATCTACCTGCAATGTCAGGAATTCTTCTACTGCCTCAAAGGTCATATCTACATAGCCACCTATGTATTTTTTATCTGGATCTACCATTATATCCAAGGCATAATGCTTCACATCATAGCAAATTCTAGCTGGGGATAGTTGTCCTCGAAGGCTGTCTGCTTCGGAAAATGTATTCCTTTTGGTAAAAAAATCCGCTTGAGAAAATGACAAAAACGGTAATAAGAGAAGGATTATTGTTATCTTATTCATTACTCAATATCTAGCTTTCGTGTTATTATATTCAGATTAGCAGTAATTTATATATAATATATTATTTAAAAATAAAACAAGAAATCATTATCATCCTTTGTTATTTATTTATAAATTACTTTCCATCATATTAATTTTATTAATGAAATTGTTTTTTGACGACTTCATTATCTCAACTAAAGGTAAAGACAAATGTTATTAAAAAAAGTCACATTACTTTCTTTTTTATTTATAATGATAGGAATACAAACGCCTTCATATGCTGTGGTACACATTACTAATGCTAATTCTACATTGAAAAAGGAGCAAGTAAAGAAGGATAGGAAAAGATTCAGTTTCAAGGAAAAAATAAAATTATTAAAACAAGTTAGATCTGAAATAAGAGCTGCCAAAAAGAATTCGCCTAAAAAAAGCAATGGCGTTTTTCAGAATAAATTGTTTGTTTTTGGTTTCGTATTACTTATCATTGGAATGCTACTTGGCTTTTTGGTCAGCATAGCTATTTTGAATTGGATAGGTGGTTTGATGGCAGTTGGAGGGTTTATTGTGATGTTAGTTGCTTTGATACAGGAATTTAGATAACAGTTGTTTTAGTACTTAAAATAAGAAAGCGCGATGGGTTTCCCAATCGTGCTTTCTTATTTATTTGCTAAGATGCTTTTATACCAATTTATCTGCACAACTTGATGATGCGAACGCATCAGGCTTTGCCTTGAATACGAATCCCATTCCTAGGATATATCCCATCGCATCTTTCAATGCAGCGTTTGACTTGAAGTGCGGATCTGTATTAATATCAGCGTGAACTTCCAAGGCTACATCATACTTATCTAACAAATCACATAATGCATATGCTATCTCAACAGATTTCCCTACTTCGTTGATCATCCTTTCACGAATACTCATTCTTATTTCAGAGCTGTCATTATTGATGAACATGAAACCGCCTTTCTTTTCCCTTAGGAATACGATCACTGTGGCATAGTCTGTCACCTTTCCACGTACTTGCGAATCGGTTCCAATACAAACTTTCAGTTTGTAGCCTGCTTCTGTTTCACGGATAATCGTGTTTTCTACCGCTTCCTTTATCGGCAAATCGATGCTTTGACCATTCAGCCTTCGCCAATTCATGATATTTTGGATTTTGTGTAGTAATGTGTCCGGACGATACCACTTTTAGTTAATAATTAAGGACTTATACATCCCTATTCTAACTGCTAAACTGCTATAAGTTACAAAAAAGTTCCAGATAGTAGAAATTCTATATGAATTGTGTGTATACTAAGACCATGAATTAGGCGATTATATTTCACGAAACGATTGCTTTATTCATCAATCGAATAAATTAAGAATCTAAATAATTATTTTAAAAGGAAGTATCACAAACATCCAGATAATTTCTAAGCCCCCCTAAACAACCATCACCTAAACAATCATTACCTTTTGGTTTTTTGGTCTTTTGTGATTGTGGTTGTTTCTGCTGCTGTTGTCTCTTAGTTTCAGCTGTAGCTTTTAATTTATTACAATCCTTTAAGGAGCAAGGCACGCCATTCCAAGCAAGTTCATCTCCACATAATGCACATTTTTTAAATGAAGTATTTTTAGTAGCATTTAATTTTGAAAACTCATGATATTATTGATTTTAGCCGCTAATGTACTTCGTTTATTTCATTTTCATCATATTCATTCAAATCATAGGAGACAAGGCATATTTCTATTCCAATCATTGAAATAAACAACTACTTTACCTATCTTTATTTTAATGAGCATTAGTCAATTCATCAAAAAAACCATTATTGGACTTTGGTTTGTCTTTATCCTGTCATGTCTAATAGCATACGTCTATGATCCTGCATGGTTCTCTCCTAAAAACATTGCCGACTTCCTCAGTAATTACCAAGGGCAGGTGCTTTTACTATATTTACTTGTTTCTATTATCAGAGGGTTTTCATTATTGCCTAGTACACCTTTTGTCATCGCAGGCACACTATTATTTCCTGATAAATCTTGGATTGTATTTTGGGTATCCATATTAGGAATAACGACATCCTCTTCCTTAATTTATTTTTTTTCTGATTTTTTAGGCTTTACTGATTTTTTTAAGAAAAGATTCCCTAAAAAAATACAACAAATCAAAACAATACTTGAAAAACCTTATGGAGTCTTTTTCATCTTCTTTTGGTCTGTCTTTCCCTTTGTTCCTACAGATTTAATTTCTTACGTCGCAGGTTCTATGAAATTGAATTTTTGGAAATTCATCATTCCTTTGTTTTTAGGAGAATGTCTGCTTGTTGGTTCTATCGTTTGTATGGGTGGCTTTTTCTTGGAGTGGTTGAGTTAAAGATATTAAGATAAAAAAAGTCCCAAAGTGAAACACTTTGGGACTTTTTAAACTTAAATTTATTCGTAATAAAAATTACTTCTTAAATTCCAATATCGTTTTCTCAATAATAGAACAACAAGTATCTAATTGTTCTTCAGTCATCACCAAAGGTGGTGCAAAACGGATAATATTTCCATGTGTTGGTTTAGCTAAAAGACCATTATCTCTTAATGCTACACAAATATTCCAAGCAGTTTTGCTTGTTTCTAAATCATTGATTACAATAGCATTCAACAATCCTTTTCCTCTTACCAAATTGACTAAATCTGATTTCTCAGCTAACTGAGTCATTCTTTCTCTAAAAATGACACCTAAACGATTTGCATTCTCAGCCAATTCCTCATCTCTTATCACATCTAAAGCTGCCATAGCGACTTTGCAGGCTAGCGGATTTCCTCCAAATGTAGAACCATGTTCACCTGGTTTGATGGTTAGCATGATTTCATCATTAGACAAAACTGCAGAAACTGGGAAAACGCCACCAGAAAGTGCCTTTCCTAAAATCAAAATATCAGGCTTTACTTCAGGGTTATGACCACAGCTTTTTTCACAAGAACAATTACCACATGTTGCCAATAATCTTCCTGTACGAGCAATGCCCGTTTGTACTTCATCAGCTATAAATAATACATTCTTTGATTTACATAAATCAAAAGCACTTTTCAAATAACCCTCATCTGGTACAAAAACACCTGCTTCTCCTTGAATCGGTTCTACTATGAATCCAGCAACATTAGGATCTTCTAATGCCTTTTCCAATGCAGCCAAATCATTATAATCAACAATCTCAAAACCTGGTAAATAAGGACCAAAACCTTTTCTACTATCTGGATCTACTGAAGCAGAAATCACACCTAAGGTTCTTCCATGAAAATTACCGCTAGCAAATATTATTTTAGCTTGATTAGTTGGTAATCCCTTTACTTCGTATGCCCACTTTCTACATAGTTTGAGCGCTGTTTCTACCGCTTCCACACCTGTATTCATTGGCAAGACCTTATCATAATCAAAGTATTCGGTCATGTATTTCTCATAAACACCTAAAACATCATTATAAAACGCTCTTGATGTCAATGTAAGGGTTTCTGCCTGTTCTTTCAAAGCATTTATAATTCTAGGATGGCAATGCCCTTGATTAACTGCTGAGTAAGCTGAAAGAAAATCAAAATATTGTTTACCTTCGACATCCCACACATATACCCCCTCTCCCTTAGCCAAAACAACTTCTAAAGGATGGTAATTATGAGCTCCATATTTATCCTCCATCTCCATCAATGCTGACGAAGTCAATTCATTTTGCATTATCATTTTATACTACATTAACTTAGTTAGGAAAGCCACAAGATACGACATTTGGAAACATAATACCATTTGAAAAGAAATAATATCCGCACCCTAATTAATGCTAAAATCATCTTAAATAAGACCTTGATTATATCATGTAGCGGTTATTTCCCGTACTAAAAAATTTAAAATAATTCTTTTACTACGCTTATTCTAATCTTTTTCATTAAATTTATGGCGATATTATATTTTTGATTTACAATTATAATGATAATTATGAAAAGGAATTTAACATTTACTTATTTAATGGGAATAGCATTATGCTTTATCTCATTTACTACTCTTCAAGCACAGGAATGTTTACCTACTGCTGCTCTTACTGTATCTGGTGTTGCAGATGCAAATGCTAGTTTGACCTACAGTTTCACAGATGTACCAGTAGGTACTGTTATCGAATTGGTAACTTCTGCTGCTGACAATGTATTCAACATAGAACTATGTGGAACTAATGCAGACGGATGGGCTGATGGAGATCACGATTCTAGTTGCCATATCATCTCATCTAATGATGGTGCTGCTACTTACATCCAAAATATAGAAGATGGTTGTACTAATGGTGCAGGACCAGATTTCTGGGGACCAGATAATGGAAGTTTTGGTGTTACTGCTATGGGTACGACTTACCTATACATCACAGAGTGGAATGCTGCTGGTGATGCTAACTGTGAAGTAAGCAGTGGACAGACTTACGATGTTAATATTACTATTGCAGGTCCTGGCCCGTGTGAGGCAGGAGTTTATGAAGGTGCGAACCCATTAAACGTTTGTCCTAGTTTCCCAGGTACATTGAACCCTACTGGAGCTACAGCTGATGGTGGTTTCGTTGTATCATTCAACAATGTTAACACTGGTGGTACTGGTGCTACAGGAGGTGGATTCTCTATCACAGGAGTTGATGCTTTGCCATTTAATCTAGATGCTGGTTTGAACGGTATACTTGCTGCAAACAATTTCCCAGATCTTGACGGAGCTTGGGAAGTAACATTATATGCATTAGATGCTGCAGAAGCTGCATGTGATTCTGCTGATGTATTCGTTACTAACTTCATCAGTGATGACACAGATCCTATCTGTATATTGTTAGACATAGATGAATTATCAGCTGTAACAAGCTGGAGCATCACTCCTAATCCATCTAATGGACCGGTAAGAGTTGCTTTGGAATTGAATGCTACTTATAATGAAGTAAGCGTAGAAATTTTTGATGTAACTGGTAAAATAGTTGCTTCTAGAATATCTAACAATGTGAATGCTATCAATCATGAGTTTGATTTCACTAGCTTAGCAAATGGATTATACCTAGCTAAGATTGGTGTAGATGGTAACTACACTACTGAAAAGATCATGATTAGCAAGTAATCTTTATTACTACTATTCATATTTAATCCCCTAAGCAAAATTGCTTAGGGGATTTTTTTGTTTTAAATATTAATCCCCATAATGGGCATAAATTAGATTCTCCTTTCACTATATTTGCGGCATGAAAGAAGAAAGGATTGTAATACTCGATTTTGGATCGCAATATACCCAACTCATCGCCAGAAGAATAAGGGAACTCAACATTTATAGTGAGATCATTCCATTCAATAAAATGCCTGATTTAGATGACTCTGTAAAAGGAATCATTTTATCTGGAAGTCCATTTTCTGTATTGGGAGAACAAACACTTCGCACAGAATTAGATGCTTTTATTGGAAAAAAGCCTGTCTTGGCAGTCTGCTATGGTGCTCAATATATTGCTCATCACTTTGGAGGGAAAGTAGAAAAATCATCTAAAAGAGAATATGGAAAAGCTAATCTTTCCAAAATATACTCTGATGATAAATTCCTAAGTGGTGTTTCTAAGGAATCCCAAGTTTGGATGTCTCATGGAGATACCATCATGGAAATTCCAGAAGGATTCGAATTATTGGCAAGTACTGATTCTATTCCTGTAGCTGCATATAAAGCTAGTGATGATCGATTCGACCATCCTGTATATTGTATCCAATATCATCCAGAAGTTACGCATAGTTTAGAAGGGAAGACGATGTTCCATAACTTCGCTATTGATATCTGTGGATGTAAAGGAAACTGGACTCCTCAGTCTTTCATAGAACAAACCGTTCATGAATTACGCAATAAAATAGGTGACGATAAAGTTTTAATGGCATTATCAGGTGGTGTAGATTCTACTGTAGGAGCGATGTTATTACACAGAGCCATTGGAGAGAATCTCTATTGTTTTTTCATTGATAATGGCTTACTTAGAAAAGATGAATACGGTGAAGTACTAGATTCCTACGAAGGAATGGGACTGAATATCAGAGGAGTAGATTCTAAACACAGATTTTGGAACGAACTCAAAGGTGTTTCTGATCCAGAAGCAAAGAGAAAAGTCATTGGTAGAGTTTTTATCGAAGTTTTCGAAGAAGAATCTGCCAAATTTGATAATATTCAGTGGCTAGGACAAGGAACTATTTATCCAGATGTGATTGAATCTATTTCTGTTCATGGACCATCTGTTACGATAAAATCTCACCATAATGTAGGTGGATTACCAGATTTACTGAATCTTAAAATAGTAGAGCCATTAAGGATGCTTTTCAAGGATGAAGTAAGGAATGTAGGTCGTGCGATGGAGATTCCAGAGGCGATAGTTGGTAGACATCCATTTCCTGGACCAGGTTTAGCTATTAGAATATTAGGAGATATTACTCCTGAAAAGGTATCTTTGTTACAGGAAGCAGATGCCATTTTCATTAATAGCTTGAAAAAGCATGGCCTTTACGATAAAGTTTGGCAAGCTGCTACCATACTTTTACCCGTCCAATCCGTAGGAGTAATGGGAGATGAAAGAACTTATGAAAAAACACTAGTCCTCCGAGCAGTCAACTCTGTAGATGGTATGACGGCTGAATGGAGTAGATTACCACATGATTTCTTGGCAGAAGTATCTAGTGAGATCATTAATAACGTAAAGGGTATAAATAGGGTTGTATATGACATTAGCACAAAACCACCGGCCACGATTGAGTGGGAATAAAATACTATCTTTCTTACTATTAATTATCATAGTAAGTGCCTTTGCTTGTAAATCTAGGCGAGGAGGAGAATATTATGAGGATGACCCTAAAAATTCTGGAGCGAATACTAGTTTAGAAACTATCGTTTGGAGTGAAAAACCAGGAGATAATCCGCCAATAAAGGATAATGATGTACCTGATCTAGTAACACCAATAACACCTCCTGTAAAACCTATAGATCTGGTAGTTATTGATCCAGATCCTATAGTCGATCCCATAATAGATCCTATAGGAACTTCTTATAGCTATAATATAGCATTCCTAGCTCCATTCTATTCCAATAAAGCTGGAGCAGGTAGCATTACGAGCAAATCCTCCATTAAGTCCCTTGAATTTTACACAGGGGCTAAGATGGCTTTGGATATCTTGGGCTCTGAAGGAATCAATATGAAAGTATATTCCTATGATACAGAAGGCTCTGTTAGTAAGACAAACGCTATCATGAATCAATCCGAGTTTGCTAGTATGGATATGATTATTGGACCAATGAAAACTGCTGTTTTAAAAACAGCAGCATCGAGGATTAAGGGAAGTAGTACGGTATTAATTTCTCCTTGGAATCCAAAATCTACCATTACTTCTAGGAATCCTAATTATGTGCAAGTTAGTCCTACATTAGAGACACACTGTAAGTCAATCATGCAGTATGTTGGAAGAAATCATGACATCAGTGATGTTGTTTTGGCTTGTAAGGAAGGTTCTTCTGAAAGTAGCTATTTCAAATATTTTCAAGATGAAAACAAAGTCATCTCTGGTAATGCTTCTGCTTCTAAAATCCCTGAATTAGAAGCTCAGTATGGAAATAATATTCCTTTATCCAGCTATTTCAGACCAGATTCTACTATTTTCATTATCCCTTCATGGGATGAAAAATTCGTATCTAATTTCCTTCGAAAATTAGCAACTGATAAAGGAAATAGAAAAATAGTCGTTTATGGTATGCCTCAGTGGATAGATTTCGAACGAATAGATTTCGACTATTATGAAAGATTAAATATTCATATTAGTAGTGCAATATTTATAGATGCAGAAGATAAGCAAGTACGAAATTTCAGACGAAATTATTATAACAGAACAGGAACTATTCCTGGTAATGATGCCTTTTTAGGTTATGATTTAACGCTTTATTTTGGTAGGATGCTAAAAGATAAAGGGCGAAATTTCCTTACTCAAATTGATATGAATCCTTCCAGAAGTGGAGAATATATCCATACTCAATTCAAATTCGAGGCAGATTATCCATATGGAACAGATGATTTTTCTAGTATCAATAAATTTGAGAATAAGTTTATAAATATTCTCAAATTTGAAGGATTTAAGTTTCAGAAAGCAAACTAGATATTGAGATATCGAGTTGTTAAGATTTTGAGAAAAAAAGCTTGTATGAAATGGATCATGCAAGCCTTTTTCTTTGAAAATCATTCATTTATAATAAGGATGTACTTCCATACTAAGCATATTCTCCAAAGAGAGTAGAAATTCTTTACCTTTGGGGACAATTGAGGGTAAATATTAAATACTCCTCCCCACAAAAGCTAATTTAGTCATATAAATATTATGAAGGAAGAATCTACTCCCAAAGACCCATCAAAAGATGAGGCAGAAGAAAAGAAAGTAACATTTGAAGAATTAGGTTTCAATTATGATCTACTGGACGGATTGGATTCTATGGGATTCATCTATGCTACGCCTGTTCAGGCATTGGCAGTTCCTCATATATTGAAGGGAAAAGATGTAATGGCAATAGCACAAACAGGAACAGGTAAAACTGCTGCGTTTCTTTTGCCTGTCATCGATCTGATCATGTCAGAAAAATATAATGGCAAAACTTCTTGCCTTATCGTCTCACCTACTCGTGAACTCGCCAAGCAGATAGATTTACAAGCAGAAGCATTAGGTTATTTTACAGGCGTAAGTTCTGTAGCAGTATATGGAGGTGGAGAAGGAAATAATTGGGACGTACAAAAGAAGGCATTGACAAGTGGTGCAGATATTATTGCAGCGACTCCAGGACGATTACTTTCTCATATGAATATGGGCTATGTGGATTTTTCACACATCAAGTATTTTATCCTAGATGAAGCAGATAGAATGCTCGATATGGGTTTCAATCATGATATCGTTAAGATTGGTGAAAGTATGCCTAATAAAAAGCAGACGTTAATGTTTTCTGCTACCATGCCTAATAATATCAGAAAGCTATCCAAGGCATTATTAAAAGAACCGGAACAGATTAATATCGCTATTTCCAAGCCTGCAGATAATGTGCTGCAAGTAGCTTATAATGTATATGATAATCAGAAAGTTCCATTGATCACAGAGTTACTCAAAGGAAAAACTAACTATAAAAAAACCCTCATATTCTCTTCTTCCAAAAAAGCAGTTTCTGTCATTGCTCGTGCATTGACTAGAGCAGGAATGAAATCACAAGGCGTTTCTTCTGACTTGGATCAAAAAGCAAGAGAACAAGCATTAAAAGATTTTTCTAGTGGTAATATACCTATCATTGTAGCCACAGATGTGCTTTCCAGAGGAATTGATATTAAGGATATTAATTTGGTAATCAATTATGATGTACCACCAGATCCAGAAGATTATATCCACAGAATAGGAAGAACTGCTCGTGCTAATACGACTGGTGTAGGAATTACTTTTATTACAGAAAAAGATCAAGTTAGATTTTCCAAAATAGAAGAATTACTAGGAGAAGCAATTAGAAAAACGCCATTGCCAGAAGGTTTGGGAAGAGGTCCAAAATATGATCCAGCTGCTCAGAGAAAACGCTTTTCGTCTGGTGGTTATAAAGGAAAAGGAGGAAGCAAAGGCGGTGGTAAGAAGAATTATAATAGAGGCCCTAGGAAGTAGGGTTAATATCATATGAATAAAAGAAAATCCTTCCATATCGCCATTGATTACCAATATCGAGCATTGGCAACGAATCTAGCTTCCTTAAATGAAGAAAGGAAGCTAAGTGCTGATTTTGGTATTCAGTCCTGCCAGTATGAAAGATGGATAAATGAAACCCTTGCTATGTCTTATACAGCAAGGGAAAATGATCTAGATGCCAAAATAATGGCAACCAAACACCTCATCAAAATGATCATTCGCAAGCATACCAAAAGAGAAAATATCAAGATTCTCAATTTAAGTGTGGATGCTGAAAATGGAGATGATTTTTATCAAAATTATGTTTTACCGGAGTTGGATTTTATTTAATTTTCTCTCTGCGAATCTCCTTAAATTTTCTCTACGAATCTCTATGTAACTTTTACTAAATGTTATCTTTGGCTTTACGCTAATACTCGACGTAGCTTTAGCAAACCTGAAAAGGTTTACCAAAGCTAGCCAGTGGGTTTACCAAAGCAGATAATATCTATACATGGACAATAATACCATTCATTCCCTACTCTTCCATCATTTCAATATTTCAAATGCTCATTTGAAAAAACTAGATGGCTATGAGAGTCTGAATTATAAAATCACGACGACTGAAGGAGAAAAATTCGTATTAAAAATACATACACATAGCTACGAAAATGAAGGCATCCTCCAAGCAGAAAATGAAATGATGCTTTTATTAGGAAAGGAAATGCCTAGTTATTTCGCTAAACCTATTCCTAATATCAAAGGAGAATTTATTTCTAAAGATGAAAAAACAGGATATAAAATACGCTTACTTTCTTTTCTAGAAGGAACATTTTTAGCGGATGTCGATATTCATGAGCAGCATTTATCTCAATTAGGAAGCTGTCTAGGAAAAATGGATCGCGTTTTATCAAATTATCATCATCCTGCGATAGCTTCTAGAGTTTTGATTTGGGATTTGCAATATTGCTTGAGCAGACAAGAATGTGTAACAGCTATTCCTCTTGCGAAAAATAGAGCGAAAGTAGTTTATTTCTTTGCTCAATATCAAGAGAATGTATCGTCTCATTTCCATAAATTACGCAAAAGTACGATTCATGGCGATGCTAATGACTGGAACGTATTGGAGCAAAATGGTCATATTTCTGGCTTCATAGATTTTGGTGATATGGCTTATACACCTTTAATCAATGAACTCGCCATCGCTATTCCTTATGCTATTTTTGGAAAGGAAAATCCGATTGAATGTGCAGCAATCATTGTAAAGGCTTATCATCAGGAATATCCTTTAGAGGAATTAGAATTGGAATTATTGTACTATCTCATTGGTGCTAGATTGGCGGTTAGTTTGAGTCATTCTGCATTTTTTAATGAAGGAAAAACGGATGATTCTTATATTACGATTAGCGAAAAAACTGTTTGGACATTGTTAGAAAAATGGCTGACTATCAATCCTATTTATGCTGTAAATGCTTTTAAAAAAGTATGTGACTTTCCAACTAATGCAGCTATTGATATTAAAAAAGAACTCAAAAGAAGACGAAATTATTTCAATGAATCGCTATCTCTAAGTTATCAAAAACCCATCAAAATGTCTAGTGCGGCATTCCAATATATGTATGCTGCAGATGGAACGACGTTTTTAGATGCTTATAATAATATTCCTATAGTAGGGCATTGTCATCCAAAAGTAGTGGAAGCTGGACAGCGACAAATGGCAAAACTCAATACCAATACTCGCTATATTTATGATGCTTTACATGAGTATTCAGAAAAGTTATTAGCTAAATTCCCTTCAAAACTCAACAAAGTATTTTTCGTCAATTCTGGTTCTGCTGCCAGTGATTTAGCCATACGAATGGCTAAGGTTTATCATCAACATTCTACTATTGCTGTATTAGAACATGGTTATCATGGCAATACACAAACTGCGATTTCTATCAGTTCTTATAAGTTTGATAGAAAAGGAGGAAAAGGTGCAAATCATGATATTATCAAACTTCCGATGCCTGATGAATATAGAGGAAAATATCGAAATCCACTCAATAATACTGGCTCATTATATGCCAAAGATGCCATTGAAATCATTCAAAAAAATAGTGAAGGCATAGCAGCGTTTATTGCAGAATCTATCATGGGTTGTGGTGGACAAATTCCTCTGCCTCAAGGATATTTGAAAGAAATGTTCGCTTTCATAAGGAATCAAGGTGGCTTGTGTATCGTAGATGAAGTTCAAATAGGATTTGGACGAGTAGGTACACATTTTTGGGGATTTGAGCAGCATAATGTCGTTCCAGATATGGTTATTTTAGGCAAACCTATTGGAAATGGACATCCTATGGGTGCAGTAGTTTGTACAGAAGAAGTAGCGAATCGATTTGCGAATGGAATGGAATTTTTCAGTTCTTTTGGTGGAAATCCTGTGAGTTGTGCCATTGGAAATGCAGTATTGGATGTGATCGAAGAAGAAGGATTGCAGCAGCATTCTTTGGAAGTAGGAACTTATATCATGGACGAGTTAAAAGGGTTCCAAAAAGACTTTAATGTCATTGGAGATGTACGAGGTTCTGGTTTGTTTTGGGGAATAGAATTGATACATCCAAAAAAGATGGATCCCAATACTGTCTTAGCAGGAAAGTTAAAAAATAGCTTGAGAGAAAAGAATATTCTTATTAGTACAGATGGTCCATTTGATAATGTACTAAAAAGTAAACCGCCCTTATGCTTTGATAAGCAAAATGCAGATCAGCTATTGGGAGAGATTCTTGAAAGCATGAAAAAATTATGTTAATTTTTGTATTTATAAAGCGTGGAGAACCGGAAATAGAGTTATACCTTAGTGATGACAAATACACTTTTGGTTAAATTACGCTGCGTACTATCTTATGGAACAACCTTTTGCTAAGCCTAAATTCAGAATTTGGCCTAAAATCGCCTTTCTTATTGCTGTTATTCTTATTTATTTATTCCTCTATTCTTTATTGAGAATCAATAAAGATATGGTCCATGTAATAAATGAAAAAAACGATCAACATAGTATAGAAGTCTTGATGCCTGAAAATCATAAAATATTTATGGAGGCATTAGAAAATGGAGAAAACTCTACAGAAATTGATCGAAAAATCAAAAAAGAAGTCAATTTTTATCGAAATAAAAAAAGATATATTGAGGCATTCTTTTTACCAGCTAGAGTCCTCGAAGTCAAATGTAGAGAGACAATATGATAAAATTAAAAAAGAAACGACAACGTAAAATCATAAGTGAAATCATTTGCATTTTATTATTTGCACCATGTTTTGTCAACGCACAGCCTGCTCCTTGTATGGGCGAAAGTGTTATTATAATTAATGGCATTTCTAATGTAAATAAGAATGATATAAAAATCTATTTAAGACAAATAAATCAAAGAGATACAAGTAGTTATAAAAGATACATCAGACCTATTATATGGACAGAATGTATAAACAGCAAGGGCGATATTGATACCAAACATCTAAACCTTAATCCTTCAGAAGTATTGATTGGACATTGTAACAACCATATATTTAAATCAGCATCTTCAGAGAAATTTTATTTAATTGGCTATAATACCAATGATGCAGTACTCGTGATTGAATCTAATCATAAGATCATGTATTTGGTTTTTCCTACTGGAAATGCGAACAAAATTAATCGTTATTTATTAGGTTCAATTTATAAAGATTTCCAAGGTGATAATTTTAAAGATAAGAATGGTTTCTATTCTCCAAATATGTATCTGCCTAATATAAAATTCAAAGAAGGTATTTTTTTCTTGGAAGATTATCAGCTTTTTAATGGACAAGAAAAGACCATATCTTTTCCAGCTAAAGATGTGGTTGAATTTCATCATCCTGGAAATAGAATGAGAGCAAATCCCTTGGAATATTGGAAAGATTCCGTACGATTTTTTGCTCCTTATAACAGTCGAAAAAGTGTTATTTGTTCAAAAAAAATCAAAGGCAAATTTACCGAAAAAGAAGCTATTGAAACGATTATAAAAAAGGGAACAAATCATACACTTGAAATTTTCGACTATTTTCATTGGGAGAAATATACAAAGAATCATGAAAATTCTGATGCAGATATCGAACTAAACGCATTCATCAATGAAGCAAAACGTACGCATGAACGAGACGTAAAAGATTTAGTCAAATTGTTTGAAGAAAATAAAAATTCTAAGAAAAATTTATATAAACGTTATGAAGTTTTAGAGAAAAATCATCTGATGCTTATTCTTGAAAACGATTTTGAACTGATGGTTTTATTTTGTAATTATTTACAAAATACTAAAACAAATATTCAAGATTTTTTATTACTTTTTGAAGACAAAACTTATACAATTAAAAAGAAACAACTGGCTTTATTTTTAAAACAAAAAAATAAGGATTTCAAGTAATAATTTATTAGGTCTTTAATAATTCATTTAAAAATGACTCTTTTTATTCCTAAAATAAAAGTCCTAATACGAAATCACCAATATTATCATGAAGAGAAGCGATATACAATCTAAGGAATTCCATTCGTATTATAGCACTTATATTAATCTTGTACCAGAGGTAGAAATGGTTCAAGCATTAGAAAAAGGATTGGATAATGTTATCCAATTTTTGGAGCGTATTCCTAGCGAAAAATTCGAATATCGATACCAAGAAAATAAATGGACGATAAAGGAAATCATCCAACATATTATTGATACAGAAAGGATTTTCAGCTATCGAGCATTGCGAATAGCGAGGGAAGATATGACTCCTTTGGCTGGTTATGAACAGAATGATTATGTTCCTCCTTCCAAAGCGAATAGGCTGAGTTTAGATGCTCTTATCAGTGATTATAAATCAGTAAGATCTGCGACTATATCCTTGTATAAAAGTCTAGATTCCAAAATGTTAGAAAACATAGGTAATGCCAATGGCAACGCTATGTCGGCTAGAGTTGTCTTTTGCATTTTGGCAGGGCATGAAATCCATCATTGTAATATAATTAGAGATCGGTATTTGTGATTTATACCAATTCCCCTATTTCTATCATCCTCTGATTCAATAATAAATCATCAAAAGTTTCTCGTTTTCTGATGAGGTAATCTTTTCCATTTATCAATAAAACTTCAGCAGGTTTCAATCTAGAATTGTAATTGGATGACATGGAAAAACAATAGGCACCTGCATTTTTAAATGCCAAGATGTCGCCTTCTCTCACTTCATTGATAATCCTGTCCTGTGCAAAAGTATCCGACTCACAAATGTATCCTACCACGGAATACATTTTTTCTTCTGCCTCTGGATTAGAAATATTACGAATATCGTGATATGCTTCATAAAACATCGGGCGAATCAAATGATTAAAACCACTATTCACTGCTGCAAAAGTACAAGCTGTCGTTTGCTTAACGATATTGACTTGAGTAAGAAACACACCTGATTCACTGACCATATACTTGCCTGGCTCGAATCTCAAGGTCAATGGATAGCCTCTTTTTTCGCAATAATTATTGAATAATTTACTAAA